>NZ_WJSP02000351.1 GCF_009720255.1 Agromyces humi
GCCGCCGCCGCGGCATCCGTTTCACTTCGATGATCGAAGCGTAAGTCACTTTGATGATCAAAGTCAATGCCGTAGACTCGACGCATGAAGCGAGCCGAAGGGGCACACAGCTTAAGCACTCGAGCGTGCCGCGGCCGATGCCGAGGATGCCGATGCGTCCGCTCCGCACCGCCTCGTCGATGCCGCGCCCGTAGGACAGCGCCGTGTAGAAGCCGCGCGCGAAGGCGATGGCGGCCACGTCGCTGATCGAGAACTGCATCGCGGCGACCGCGCGGATGCCGCTGTGCGCGAGGGCGGCTGCGGTGCCCGAGAACAGGTCGGTGGTGCCGGATGCCGCGGACTGGCACGAGTTGAGCATGACGAGCCGGGGCGTGGGCTCGGCCTCGTCGAGCAGGTCCGCGAGGCTCGACGCCGTCACCTCGTCGGCGCGGCCGTCGCGGCCGACGAACGCAAGCACACCCTCGTCGGTCTCTGCGTCGTACGAGCCGTGGCCGATGAAGTGCAGCACGTGCCACTCCTTCTCGAGGAGCTTCGCGTGCACGCCGTCCCAGGTCACGTCGTCGAGCCATTCGAGCTCCACGCGACCGGAGTCGAGATGGGGGCGCAGCGCCTGTTCGAGGCGCTCGCGCTCGCCGCCGACGTCGAGCGCCGGGAGTCCGCGCGGCGACGCGATCATCCCGAGGATCCGCATGGGCGGCCGGAGGGCGAGCACGGGCGGGGTGAACGCGGCGGGAACCCGCCGCACCAGCGGCTCCTTCCGGCACAGGTAGGCGCCGGTCTCGGCGTCGAAGAGCGTCTCCCACGGCAGCGAGGAGAGCTCGGGCGCGGTCAGGCGCAGGGCGATCTGCACGCTCGTGCCCCGCTCCGAGGCGACGGCGAGGCTCGTGCGGTAGGCCGCGCGCACGTCGCCGCTGAAGGCCGCGTCGAACAGGCGCCGGCCGATCTCCTGCACCGTGGTCTCGGTGTCCGACATCACCCGTCGCGCGGAGACCGACGACGAGAGCACGCTGGCCTCGAGCAGGGGTCGCTGGTCGACGAGCGGGGCCAGGTCGAGCGTCATCGCCCGGGTGGGCTGGCCGCCGCCGACCGACTGCAGCACCCGCACCACGTAGGAGCCTGGCTCAGGGCCGGGCCCGATCTCCAACTCCATCACCGTGTCCATGCGCGCATCCTCGTCGCACCGTGGCGCGACGGCAACCGTGCAGGCACTGGCCGCCGGCTCGGTGCGATTCCGGATGCCTCGGCATCACGGCTCACGGGAGCGCCACCGCATCGTCACGCGGAAGTTCGCAGCGGAACTCGCCGCAGCGACGTAGGCGCCGACCTCGAGGCTGACCTGGATGCCGAACTCGACCTCGAGTTCATCGGGCGCGTCCTCCTGCCCCCGCATCTGCCGCACCAGCGAGGTGACCGCGGGCCGGGCGCGGGCGAGCACCTCGTCGAGGCTCTGCTGCGTGCGCTCGACGACGCGGCCCGGGATGCCGCGGCTGGACACCATTCCCTCGGGGATCCCCCGGAACGTCACGTCCTGCGAGGCGCCGGCGGTGCCACCCGTCTGCGCCGGCGGGACCTCGTCGGCGACCTGGATGGCGACCTCGCCGCCGTCGTCGGTCGTGAAGATCGCGATGCGCTGCATGGCCGCCTCCGGATGTCTGGCTATTGGTTGAGCGTGACGGATGCGCCGAACTCGCCGCTGTTGTCCTGGAGATCGGTGTCGTTGATGCTGAGCTGCAGGTCCCCCTGTGCCGGACACACGTAGGTCGTGCCCGTTCCGACCGGGAAGATCTCGGGGGTGGTGTCGAGCCGGCCGATGACCGATCCCGTGTTCGCGTCGGCCAGCACGCGATCCTCGGGGTGCTCGCCGTTCGTCAGGCCGTCGGGCCCGATCTCCGATTCCTGCGCGGCGTCCAGCCAGCCCCGCCCGGTCACCTCGATCACGAACTCGTCGCCCAGGAGGCAGTAGAGCCCGGCCTCGACCCAGTCTCCGTTGAGCGGCACGACGAGCTCTGCGGTGCTCGCCGAGCCGCCGTCGCCCGAGTCGCCTGGGTCGTCGTCCCCGTCTGCGCCCAGTCCGAGCAGCTCCGGACGCATGGCGACCACGACGGCCGCGGCGATGACGAGTGCGGCGATGACCGCCGCGATCACCCACCACACCCGTTTCGAGGATCGCACAGGCGCCGGCCCAGACGGCGGTGCGCTCTGCGGGTGCGCTGTTCCCTGCCCGGGGACCGGCTCCCAGTTCTGCCGATATCGGTGCCCGGGCAGCGGCGGCTTCGGTCTCGGGTCCCACTTCAGCGGCACCATGTCGAACAGGCGAGCGTCGCCGCGCAGGTACAGCACCGGCGTGACCCACTCGAGCGTGCCCCGCCCCAGGCCGAGGATGCCGATGCGACCGCTCCGCACGGCCTCGTCGATGCCCCGCCCGTTGGTGAGCGCCGCGTAGAACCCGCGGGCGAACGCGAGCGCGGCCGCGTCGCTGATCGAGAACTGCATCGCGGCGACCGCGCGGATGCCGCTGTGCGCGAGCGCCGCGGCCGTGCCCGAGAACAGGTCCGTCGCGCCGGCCGCGCCCGATTGGCAGGAGTTCAGGACGACGAGGCGTGGCGTGGGCTCGGCCTCGTCGAGCAGGTCGGCGAGGGCCGACGCGGTGACGTAATCGGCGCGCCCATCCGGTCCGACGAACGCCAGCACCCCCTCGTCGGTGTCGGTGTCGTAGGTCCCGTGGCCGATGAAGTGCAGCACGTGCCATTCACGCTCGAGGAGCTTCCCGTGGAGCCCCTCCCACGACACGTCCTCCAGCCAGTGCAGCTCGACCCGCCGGTCGTCGATATGCGGTCTCAGGGCTTCCTCGAGGCGATCGCGCTCGTGCTCGACGTCGAGTGTCGGCAGCCCGCGCGGTGACGCGATCATGCCGAGCACCCGCAGCGGGGCCGTGATCTGGAGCCGCGGGGAGGCGGGAGCCGGCACATTCCGGACGAGCGGATCCCTGCGACAGAGGTAGCGCTCGGTCTCGGGGTCGTACAGTGCCTCCCACGGCAGCGCGGCCAGTCCAGGGGCGGTGAGCCGCAGGGCGATCTGCACGCTGTCACCGCGCTCGGCCGCGACGGCCATGCTCGTGCGGTAGGCGCTGGCGACGCTCCCGGTGAACGCCGACTCGAAGAGTCGCCGTCCCACCTCCTGGATGGCGGCCTCGGAGTCCGACATCACCCGGCGTGCGGCGATCGAGGACAGCAGGACATTCGCCTCGAGCTCGGGCCGGCGGCGCAACAGGTCGTCGAGATCGAGCCTGAAGGTCTCACTCGGCTCCCCGCCGCCGACGGACTGGAGCACGCGCACCACGAAGGAGCCCGGGTCGGGACCCGGCCCGATCTCCAACTCCATCACCGCGTCCATGCGTGCATTCTGGTGCGCCGGCGTGGGCACGTCGACAGTGGCACCGCTGACCTCGCGCTGCGGGAGCGTCCGGAACGTCGGGACGGAGAACGCCTCGCAGACGTTCGGTCACTGCACAGGGTACTCCCGAGCCCGCCTGCCTGAACCGGCCGGCGCGGGGGCGGCTCAGTCGACGGCCGCGGCGACCGCGTTGTGCAGCTCGTCGATGTTCACGCCGAACCGGCCGATGCCGCCGCCCACGCTCGTGAGGAGCACGAAGCACACCCCGCGCGACGGCGTGACGGCGAACTCGCTGCCCGCCCACGCGCCGTGGCTGAAGGTGTCGGCGGTGAGCAGTCCGGGCGCCGAGTGCCGCAGGTTCCAGGTGAAGCCCCAGTCCTGGCCGCGCGACTCGGGGTACGGCTCGAGCTTCGGCAGGCCGGCGGTGAGCGGGCGCAGCATGGCGTCGTAGCCCGCCTTCGACACGAGCGACCCGTCGTTGC
>NZ_WJSP02000352.1 GCF_009720255.1 Agromyces humi
GACGCCACCGCCGACGCAGATGCCGCGGCGCCGGCCGGGCGATCGGGCGGCGCGCCCGCCGTGCACTTCTCCGACGGGACGCAGCCCGAGCCGACCTCGGGAACCCGCAACCCCGGACGCCTCATCCTCAAGGCGCTCGAGCTGCTGCGCGCGAAGAACGACGAGGAGTGGCAGCCTTCGGGCGCCGTGAAGAACCAGATGCTGCGCATGGATCCGTCGTTCCAGGAGCGCCGGCTCGGCTTCGGATCGTTCAGCGACTTCGTGAAGTCGCGCGGCGGCGTCGTCGAGCTCGACGAGGCGGGCAACCGCATCCGGATCCGCCCGAAGAAGGGCTGAACCACTCCCTCGCCGCCGACGCCCTCCGCCGGCGCGGGCTAGGCGCCGACGCCGGTCGCGTTCGCCCCCGGCTGGTCCTCGGTGTCACCGTCGAGCGCGCCGTCGCTCGCGTCGGGGACCCCGGGGATCGTGCCGTCCTCCGTGGGCGGCGGCTGGATGTTGTACGACGACTGGTCGTCGGGCGCCGTGTCGGTGCGGCCGTCGTCGTGGTGGTTCGGCTGGGCCGACGCGTCGTCGGCACCTTCGGCCGGGTCCTCGGGGTGCTCGCGGGACGTGGGCGTGTTGATGTCGGACATCTGCTCCTCCTGTCGTCGCGACCGCCCGCCTGGTCAACGCCGGGTGGTCGCGTGCGAGCCAGTCTCGGCCATCGCACCAGCGATCGGCAGGGGCTTGCCCTCTCGCCGATGTCGCCTGCAGTCGACTACGCCGTGGCCCTGGCGCGATCGAGCTCAGTCCTGTGCACGGCGGCTTCCGCCGCCCGGACCATAGATGATGATCGCGGTCACAGGGATGATCAGGAACCACAGCCACGACCAGGCGAAGCTGCCGTTGAAGCCCGTGATGAAGAAGAGCGCGACCGCGAGGAACGGCGTCAGCGCCATGACGGTGTCGCCGATGCGCCCGCCCAGCGCCCGCGATGGGCGGGCCGACGCCTCGGTTTCGCTCCTGTTGCCCGGGCCGTAGATGATGATGCCCGCGATCGGGATGAGCAGGAACCACAGCCAGGCCCACACGAACGTCACTTGAAAGCCCGTGATGAAGAAGAGCGCGACCGCGAGGAACGGCGTCAGGGCCATGATCGTGTCGCCGATGCGCCCGCCCAGCGCCCGCGACTGGCGTTGCGTCGGCGAGTCGGCGACGGCGACGGGCGGTGGTGGAGCCGTCGTGACCGAGGACGCAGGGAGGGTGCTGGTCGGGTCCGGCAGGTCCGCGAAGAGCGGGGCGAGGTCGGCCCGCGTCACTGCCCGCTGGGCTGCCGCGGCGCGCTCGTCGTACTCGGTCGGTGCAAGGCGCCCCTCGGCCCTCGCGATGGCGAGCTCCGCCACCGCGGCCTCCCGCTCGGCGTCGCTCAGCCGTTGGTCCGGCCACTCGGGGTTCACGTATGCGTTCACTCGCACAGCGTCTCCGCTCCGTGGCCTGCCGACAGGGTCCAACGACCCATGGATCCGATCCATCCACGGTTCGGTGTGGTCCGACCACACGTGGTAATCTGTGGTCAGACCATAAGTGGCGCGCGAGAGGAGCAGGCGGCATGGCATCCGACGCATCCGCCGAGCCACGTGCCTGGGAGCAGGTGCTGCAGCACATCGAGCGCAGGCTGCTCGATGGGGAGCTCGCGCCCGGCGACCGTCTGCCGGGCGAGCGCGTCCTCGCAGCCGAACTCGGCGTCGGGCGCTCGAGTGTGCGCGAGGCGCTGCGCGTGCTCGAGGTGCTCGGCCTCATCCGCACCCACGCCGGATCCGGACCCACCGCCGGCGCGATCATCATCGCGACGCCCGGCGGAGGCATGAGCGCCCTCATGCGCTTGCAGGTGGCCGCGAACGGGTTCCCCGTGGCGGACATCGTCGCGATGCGACTCGTGCTCGAGGCGTCCGTCGCGGACGGCCTCGCCGCGGCATCCGCGCTCGTACCGCAGACCGATGCCCCCGACCTCGAGCCGGCCGACCGGCTCCTCGACGCCATGGACGCACCCGACCTCGCTCCGGCCGAGTTCCTCGCGCTCGACGCGGCCTTCCACCTCGCCCTCGCCGAGGCATCCGGCAACCAGGTGATCACCGCCACGATGGCGGGCCTGCGCAGCGGCATCGAGGGGTACGCCCGGGCCGGCCTCGCCACGATCGCCGACTGGCACGCGACCTCCGACCGGCTCCGCGGCGAGCATCGCGGCGTGGTGGCCGCGATCAGGGCAGCGGATGCCGCGTCCGCCCGCTCCCGCATGCACGACCACATCGCGGGCTACTACGCCGAGACCTTCATCGACCCGGCCCCGGCCCCGGCCCGGACCCCGCCCTCGAGGTGACGCGAATCGACCTTCGCGATCGCGGGAAGGTCGATTCGCGTCACCTCGACGCACCCAGACCAGCACCAGCACCAGCACCAGCACCAGCACCAGCACCAGACACAGAGAGAGCATCGACACCATGGTCCAGCGCCAGTTCCCGAACCCGAAGGAGCTCGCCGAGCTCATGCGCTTCAAGGCGCCCACGCTGAACGCGACGGACCGCCGCCTCGAGAAGGCGCTGACGATCGCCGACCTCCGCGCGATCGCGAAGCGCCGCACCCCGAAGGCGCCGTTCGACTACACCGAGGGTGCCGCCGAGGGCGAGCTCTCCCTGGCCCGGGCCCGCCAGGCATTCCAGGACGTGGAGTTCCACCCGTCGATCCTCCGCAACGTGCCCGTCGTCGACACGAGCCGCGAGGTGCTCGGCGGACCGAGCGCGCTGCCCTTCGGCATCGCCCCCACGGGCTTCACGCGCATGATGCAGACCGAGGGCGAGATCGCCGGCGCCGGCGCGGCCGGTGCCGCGGGCATCCCATTCACCCTCTCCACGCTCGGCACCACGTCGATCGAGGACGTGAAGGCCGCCAACCCGAACGGCCGCAACTGGTTCCAGCTCTACGTCATGCGCAAGCGCGAGATCTCCTACGAGCTCGCCAAGCGCGCGGCCGCCGCCGGGTTCGACACGCTGTTCTTCACCGTGGATACCCCGGTCGCCGGCGCCCGCCTGCGCGACAAGCGCAACGGCTTCTCCATCCCGCCGCAGCTGACGCCCGGCACCGTCATCAACGCGCTGCCCCGGCCGGCGTGGTGGATCAACTTCCTCACCACCCCGAAGCTCGAGTTCGCGTCGCTGTCCTCCACCGGGGGTACCGTCGGCGAGCTGCTCGACTCGGCGATGGACCCCACCATCTCGTTCGAGGACCTCGACGTCATCCGCGAGATCTGGCCCGGCAAGATCGTCGTCAAGGGCGTGCAGACCGTCGAGGACGCCAGGCTCCTCGCCGACCGGGGCGTCGACGGCATCGTGCTCTCGAACCACGGCGGCCGTCAGCTCGACCGCGCGCCCATCCCGTTCCACCTGCTGCCGCACGTGGTGCGCGAGGTCGGGAACGACCTCGAGGTGCACGTCGACACCGGCATAATGAACGGCGCCGACATCGTGGCATCCGTCGCCCTCGGTGCGCGCTTCACGCTCATCGGCCGCGCGTACCTCTACGGCCTGATGGCCGGCGGCCGTCGGGGCGTCGACAAGACCATCTCGATCCTGCGGACCGAGGTCGAGCGCACGATGAAGCTCCTCGAGGTCGCGAGCCTCGACGAGCTCGGGCCGCAGCACGTCACGCAGCTCACGCGGGTGGTGCCGATGCCGAAGCCGATGGCGGATGCCGCGGCGGCGGCGGTCGCCGCGGCCTCCCCGAAGCCCAGGGCGACACGTGCGCCCCGTTCGAACGCCGCACCCGCCGCAGGCGCCGCGACATCGGCCGGAGCGAAGTCGGCGGCCGCAGCGACCGCGGACTTCGCTCCG
>NZ_WJSP02000353.1 GCF_009720255.1 Agromyces humi
CCCGCCCTCGGCGATCGTGCTGGCCGAGGGCGGGTCCCTCCGTCTCCGGGGCCGGCTGGGGGAGTCGCGGCTCGACCGCGGCGAGGCGGCGTACGTCACGCCCGACGAGGGCGCCGTCGAGATCACCGGCGACGGGATCGCGTGGGTCGCGACGACCGGCCGGCTCGAGGCATCCGCCGACTGATCGACGCCGACTGGTCGACGCCGACTGGTGGGCCGGTGGCGGCGCGCCGCGCGCCGCCGTCAGCTGGCGACCGCGACCTCGCGTTCGGTCGTCTGGCGCACCCCGAAGAGCCGGCGGTACTGCGTCGGCGTGGTCTGCAGCACCTTCAGGAAGTGATGCCGCATCACGGCGGCCGCACCGAAGCCGGTCTCGCGGGCGATCTCCTCGAGGGTGAGCGAGGTCTCCTCGAGCAGCTGCTGGGCGCGGAGGAGGCGCTGCCGGTTCAGCCAGGCGTTCGGCGTCGTCCCGGTCTCCGCACGGAACCGGCGGGCGAACGTGCGCGGCGACATCAGGGCCTTGCGTGCGAGCAGGTCGACGGTGAGGTCATGGTCGAGGTGCTCGAGCATCCACTCGGTGACCTTCGCGAACGAGTCGCTGTGGCACTCGGGCACGGGGGTCTGGATGAACTGCGACTGCCCGCCGTCGCGCTGCGGCGGGACCACCATGCGCCGGGCGACGACGTTCGCGGCGCTCGCGCCGAGCTCGGTGCGCACGATGTGCAGGGCGGCGTCGATGCCCGCGGCGGTGCCGGCACCCGTGACCACCTTGCCGTCCTGCACGAAGAGCACGTCGGGGTCGACCTCGGTCTGCGGGAAGAGCTCGGCCATCTTGTCGGTGTACATCCAGTGCGTGGTGGCCCGACGCCCTTCGAGCACGCCGGCGTAGCCGAGCGTGAACGCACCCGAGCAGACCGAGAGCACCCAGGCTCCTCGCTCGACGGCGTCGCGGATGACGTCGAGCACGCGCTCGTCGGCCGGCGAGCCGACCAGGGACGCGGGCACGGCGACGAGGTCGGCCTCGTACGCGAAGTCGAGGCCCTCCTTCACGACGACGTCGAAGCCGAGCTTGGTCGTGATGGGACCCGGGTCGGCGGCGACGACGTGGAAGTCGAAGATCGGACCCCCGTGCTCACGGCGATCGATGCCGAAGACCTCGCAGATCACCCCGAACTCGAAGGGTGCCATCTGGGGGAGCGCGATGCAGGCGATGGTCTTGAGCACGTGGTCCTCCGGTTGGCAGGAAAAGGTCGTTGTGTGGCCACTCTGCCACTATCGGCAGGATGTCGCAAGGAGTACATTTTCTGCCATGACCACACTCGTGTTCCTCATCATCGCGGGCCTCGCCGTCTGGGGCGTGCTCGCCACCGTGCTCCGCCTCGACGGCGACGGCTACGGGCGCCCCGAGATCCGCAACCGCAACCGCCACGCCGAGAACCTGCCCACCCGCACCGTCTGACCGTCGGCGGCGCGCTGCGGCGGCCCGCGCCGGGTCACCGTAGTGCCGGGCCTCGGCTCGGTTCGGCCTCCCCGGTCCCGTTACGATCGTGGGAGCGCGCGGACCTCCCGCACGCGGGAGGCGGGAACATGAGCTGGCTGGTCACCGGAGGCGCCGGGTACATCGGCGCGCACGTCGTTCGGGCGTTCGCCGAGCAGGGGATCGACACGGTCGTCGTGGACGACCTCTCGTCGGGCCGGCACGGCTTCCTCCCGCAGGGCGCGGCGTTCGTGCACGGCACGATCCTCGACGGGCCGCAGCTCGAGGCCACGATGAGGCGCTACGACGTCCAGGGCGTCGTGCACCTCGCCGGATTCAAGTACGCCGGGGTCTCCGTCACACGGCCGCTCCACACGTACCAGCAGAACGTCACCGGCACCGCGACGCTCCTCGCGGCGATGGAGGCCAGCAAGGTCGAGAAGATCGTCTTCTCCTCGAGCGCCGCCGTCTATGGCACGCCAGACGTCGACCTCGTCACCGAGGAGACCCCCAAGCGCCCCGAGTCGCCCTATGGCGAGTCCAAGCTCATCGGGGAATGGCTGCTCGCCGACCAGGCGCGAGCGACCGGCCTCGCGCACACGAGCCTGCGCTACTTCAACGTCGTCGGCTCGGGCACCTCGGAGGTGTTCGACGCGAGCCCCCACAACCTCTTCCCCCTCGTCTTCGACGCCCTGCTCGACGGGCGCACGCCGCGGATCAACGGCGACGACTACCCGACCCCCGACGGCACCTGCGTGCGCGACTACATCCACGTGGCCGACCTCGCCGCCGCCCATGTCGTCGCGGCCAACCGGCTCGATGCGGGCGAGCCGATCGAGCAGGTCTACAACCTCGGGTCGGGTGACGGCGTCTCCGTCGGCGAGATCATGCGCGCCGTCGCGGAGGTGACGGGCATCGACTTCACCCCTGAGATCGCCCCGCGGCGCGAGGGCGACCCCGCCCGGATCGTGGCCTCGGGCGAGCTCGCGGCGCGCGACCTCGACTGGCGGATGCGGCACTCGCTCACGCAGATGGTCGAGAGCGCGTGGGAGGCCCGCCGCGCGGCATCCGACGCCTGATCCCGAAGACGGGGCCCGAGACCCGGCCGCCAAGATAACGTCTGCGGAACGCCCTCGGCGTGTCGCGCGCGGGTTGAAGCCTCGACGGCCGGTTGAGGGTTTACGATCCGCGACTTGACTCCCGCGAATTACACCGGTGTAATTGGTCAAGACACACCCTCTGGGTGGTCGGTACAACTGGGTGGGAGACGATATGGGCAATCCTGAATATCGTTCTGGAGTACCTGACGATTGGTTCGTCGATCCGGTGAGGCTGGGCGTGCCGGGGGTTCGGCAGGGCACGGGCGACGACAATCCGCTGGCATGGCAGAGCGACGCACTGTGTGCGCAAACCGATCCGGAGGCGTTCTTCCCTGAGAAGGGCGGCTCCACACGCGACGCGAAGAAGATCTGCACCGGTTGCGAAGTTCGTGGGGAGTGCCTCGAGTACGCCCTCTCGAACGACGAGCGGTTCGGCATCTGGGGCGGGCTCTCCGAGCGCGAGCGCCGCAAGCTCCGCAAGCGCGCGGTCTGAGCCCGGGTCCGGTGCGACGCCGTCGTCGCACCGGACCGGGGCGACCACCCGAACCGGTGGCGCGATCCGCCATGCGCCGCCTCGAGCGGTGATTCGTGGCACGCCCGCCTCGCTTGCGGATGCCGCGGCAGGCGCCGCCTAGGCTGTCCCCGATGTTCCCCAGAGTCACCGCCGTCCTCGTCGTTCGTCACGGCGGCGACCGCCTCGCCCAGACCCTCGACGCGATCCGCGCCCAGGCGCGCACGCCCGACTCCCTCGTCATCGTCCTGGCGCAGGTCGACGCGGAGGCACGAGCGCAGGCCGCCGCTGCGGGCGCGTCGCATGTTGTCGAGCTCCAGGAGCCGCTCTCGTTCGGCGAGGCGATCCGGGCGGGCGAGCGGGTCCTCGAGATCCCGACCTCGGATGCCGATGCCCTCTGGCTCCTCCCCGACGACGCCGCGCCCGAACCCGAAGCGCTGGCGGCGCTCGTCGCGACGCTCGAGACCGGGAAGTCCGTGGCGCTCGCCGGACCGAAGCTCATGGGCTGGGACGAGCCCGATCGCATCACCTCCGTGGGGCGCACGATGACGCAGCTCGGCCGGAGCGTGCCGATCGTCGCCGACGAGCTCGACCAGGGCCAGCACGACGGGCTGAGCGATGTGCTCGGCCTCGATTCCGCCGGCCTCCTCGTGCGCCACACCGTCTGGCAGGCGCTCAGCGGATTCGACCCGGCACTGCCGTCGGCCGACGACGGACTCGACCTCGGCGTGCGCGCGCGGCTGGCCGGGCACCGGGTAG
>NZ_WJSP02000354.1 GCF_009720255.1 Agromyces humi
AGCGCGGCGGCGGACGACGCGGCGGTGACGCCCAGCGGAATCGCGGTCGCGCGGGCGGCGTCGAGGATCGCCTCGGGGCCGACCGCGTAGCCCACCCGCAGGCCCGCGAGCCCGTAGGCCTTCGAGAACGTGCGGAGGATCACGAGGTTGGGGTGGCGGCCGATGAGCGAGCGGCCATCGACGGAGGCCTCGTCGCGGACGAACTCGATGTAGGCCTCGTCGAGCAGCACGAGCAGGTCGCCCGGCACCCGGGCCATGAATGCGTCGAAGTCGGCGGCGGTGACGATGGTTCCGGTCGGGTTGTTCGGCGAGCACACGATGGCGACGCGGGTGCGCTCGGTGATCGCGTCGGCCATCGCGTCGAGGTCGTGCCCGTGATCGGCGCGGTTGGGAACGCGGACGCTCGCGGCCCCCGAGACCGTGACGAGGCCTGGGTAGGCCTCGAACGACCGCCAGGAGTAGACGACCTCGTCGCCAGGGCCGGCGGCGGCGGCGATGAACTGGGCGAGGAGCGACACCGACCCGGCTCCCACGATCACCTCGTCGGCCGTGACGCCGAATCGCTCCGCCAGTCGCTCGCGCAGGGGGAGTGCCGTGGCGTCGGGATAGCGGTTGATCTCGCCGGCGGTCGCGGCGACGGCTTCGGCCACCCCGGCCAGCGGCGCGTGGGGGTTCTCGTTGCTCGAGAGCTTGAAGCCGTCGGCGGGCGCCGGACGGCCCTGGCGATACGGGGGGAGGGCGGCGATCTCGGGGCGAAGGCGCACGCTGGCCCTCATCGGCTCGGCTGCGGTCACGGATTCCACCGTACCCCTTCGCCGCCACGGCCCGATGTGCCGTGACCTGCGGCGGCCCGTCTGCCAGAGTTGAGGAATGCGCTTCATCGTCAAGGTCATCGTCGTCGCCTTCGCCCTGTGGCTGACGACGCTCATCGTCGCCGGCGTCAGGGTCGTGCCGTACGAGGACACGACGCTCGCCACAGTGCTCACGTACCTGCTCGTCGGACTGATCTTCGGGCTGGTGAACGCGTTCGTCGGCACGTTCGTGCGGATCATCGCGTTCCCCCTGTACGTGCTGACGCTGGGGCTCATCTCGTTCATCGTGAACGGCCTCCTGCTCCTGCTCGTGGCCTGGATCAGCGACCTCATGGGGTTCGGCCTCGTGGTCGACGGTTTCTGGTGGGGCGTGCTCGGCGCGCTCGTGCTCGGCCTCATCAGCTGGCTCATCGGCCTCATCGTGCGTCCGTCGCGGGACTGAGGTCGCGCGTCGCCAGCCAGTCGCTGCGCAGCCCGGGCGTTCCTCCGGTGATCTCGCCGACGAGGCTCCGGAACGCGACGAGACGCTCCTCCTCGGATTCGTCGACCATGGCGGCCGTCGCACGGTAGCGCGCCAGCTCGTGTGCCGGCAGCAGGCCCGCGTACTCCCGCTCGGGTTCGATGACGCTCCTCGAGACGGTGATCCGCTCGGGTGACACCTGCCCCGCGCCGCCGCTCGCCGGCACGAGGTCCTCCTCGTGCTCGATGGACAGCAGGCCGACGCCGTCACGCAGCGGAGCCGACGCGACGGGACCGCCGAGGTTGACCGCGCCGACGACGTCGAGGTCGGCGTTCCCGGCGAGTCTGGCCGCGATCACGCCGCCGCCCGAGTAGCCGACGGCGAGGAGCCGATCGCCTGGGGCGACGCCCGCCTGGTCGAGTGCCGCCCTGACGGCACGCTCGAGGGCCCCGGAATCGGCACCCGCGAGGCGCAGCGCATCGAGCGCGGTGTCGTC
Source organism: Agromyces humi (assembly GCF_009720255.1). Taxonomy (GTDB): domain Bacteria; phylum Actinomycetota; class Actinomycetes; order Actinomycetales; family Microbacteriaceae; genus Agromyces; species Agromyces humi. The sequence goes on from NZ_WJSP02000354.1 coordinate 1,769, forward strand.
GGCGATGCCGTGCAGATTGCTCGTCATGTCGGCCGGCTCATCGCCGGCGGTGAGCCCCGGATCGACGGTGCCGCCGACGTAGACGATCCACCGCGGGTCGTCGGCCGACCCGTACCGCTCCACCCGGATCTGCGCGCCGCCCTCCTCGGGGCGCGGCACACGATCGGCGAGGTCGCCGACACCCTCGGGTGGGGCCACCACGTCGCCGAGGTGGGCGGATGCCTCTGCGGGGTGTCCGCCCGGTGCGCGAGGCGCCGGCCGGGTGCGCGTGCCGGGGAGGCACTCCCGGTCGGCGACGGCCTGCTCGACGCGGACCACGCGCGACACCGTGACCGGCCCGTCGACGAGCACCCGGCTGCCTGTCGGGCCGAACAGGCCGGCCGCCCCGAGCAGCACCGAGGCGCTCTCGGGAGCTCCGATCAGCGCACCCAGCGGGGCGAGCGCTGAGGCGGGGCCCATGACGATCTCGTCGGCGTGGTCGGCGGCGAGCCGAACGAGCCGCACGAAGTCGGGATCGGACAGCAGCCCGCGGTGCTCGGCCATCAAGGACTCGAGCGGCGTCTGCGTCATGCCGAAGGCGCGGCCGACCCGCGAGCCGACGGCGTACCCGCCCGCCGCGAGCACGCCGTTAGCGACGATCACCGGAGCGAAGGCGCCGATCCACGGGGCCGCGATGAACGCGCCGAACTGCCACAGCGCCTCGACGCGTCGCTCGGCATCGCCGTACCGCTCGGCGGCGTCGAGGAGTGAGGACGGGAGCGACCGGGCGAGGCGCTCGGCGTGACCCAGGCACTGGCGCGCGAACGCGAGGCTCGGAAGCGGAGAACCGGCGGCGCCGAAGCCCGACAGGCCGTCGAGGTCGATGGTCTCCAGCCCGCGCGAGATGCGTTCGAGGCGATCGAGCCACTCCGCGACGATCGCGGCGGTGGCCGCCAGCTTGGCCGCGTGCACGAACAGCTCATCCACCTCGACGGCGGTGGATCCGCCGCCGGAGACGATGAGACCACCCGCTCTCGGTTCCTCCGCCGTCATCGAGTGCCCGCGCGCTCGAGGCCCGCCAGCTCGAACTCGAGGTTGCGGACGTGCTGTCGAAGCGACGATTCGGCATCGCTCAGGAGCGACGACGCCTTCGCGAGCCCCGCGCGCAGGTTGTCGAGCCGCTCGACGTATCCGATCGTGGCGTCCGATCGCCACGCAGTGGGATCCGACGGGATGAGCCTCGCCTGATCCAATCGAACGGAGTCGGAGAGTGACGCCAGCACGAGGAGATGGCGTCGGGCGGCGTCGAGGCGTTCGGCCGTGGCGCTGCCCGTGATCACGGGAACGTAGGGTGCCGCGGAGTCCATGGGACGATCGTCGTGCGTGTGGTCACGTCCGCGGCCGCTCGTCGCGGCATCCGTGCGCCCCGTTGGTCTCGGCGCCCCTGTGGAGGATGAGCCGTCTGACGCGGCAAAGCAGCAGGGGACTCAGTCGAGGAGCACCTGCTGCAGCACGCCGACCCCGGCCCTGCCGAACGCACTCTCCGTGCCGGCCTGCTCCACGACGGCCGACGCGATCACGAGCGCCCAGCCGCGCGCACGGTCCCAGGTCGCCGAATCGACGCCCTGTCGCCGTTCGAGCTCGGCCCGGAAGTTACGGCGACCGGGCGCGTCGAACGTCAACCACGCCGTCGCGAGATCTGTGGCGGGGTCGCCCGCCGTGAGGTCGCCGAAGTCGATGACGGCGGCGAGCGACCCGGTCGGCGTGAACACGAGGTTCGCCGGATGCAGGTCGCCGTGCAGCCACACTGCCGGTCGCGTCCAGGCGGATGCCCACGGGCTGATCATGCAGACCGCGCGCAGCGCGCACTGGAGGAGCGGATGCTCAGCCGCCCGGCTCGACCGCTACGCGCACGCGTGACGGAGGCGGTCGCGTACCGGAGCGAGGGGCCGATCTCGTCGACCTCCAGCTCGATGGTGGTGCGCACCTGGACTTCCTGGAGCACGCACAGCGACTCCGTCCCGAGATCCTCGAGCGCGGGGAGGGCCAGTGCGTCGGGCCGAACAGAGCCGCCCGC
>NZ_WJSP02000355.1 GCF_009720255.1 Agromyces humi
CGGCGACCGGGGCGGCAGCGGCCACGGGGAAGGCCGCAGCCGGCGCAGGAGTCGCGGCAGCGGCATCCGGTTGCAGCTTGCGCACGCGCTGTCCGAACAGGTCGCTGCGCAGCGAATAGACGATCGCGAAGATGAAGACCCAGAGCAGCAGCAGGAATCCGAGCTGGAGGACCAGGAGGGTGAGTTCGCTCATTCGCCGGGCCCCCAGAACCCGCCCATGTCGTGGCGCTGGGTGGCGGGGTCGGCGGCGCGACCCGCGGCGGGCCCGGAGGCCTGCGCGAGCACGCGGAAGACGATGCGGGACCGGCCGATGGTGATCACCGAGTCGGGCTCGAGCACGGCGTCCTTCACGGGGCTGCCGTTGAGTTGCGTGCCGTTGGTGGAGCCGAGGTCGCGCACGCGCGCCCTCGTGCCGTCCCACTGCACCTCGACGTGTCGCCGGGAGGCGCCCGAGTCGTCGAGGGTGACGTCGGCCTCGCTGCCGCGACCGATCACCGTGCGGCCCTTCAGGATCGGGTAGCGCTTGCCGGCGACGTCGAGCACCGGCGTCCAGGCGACCTGGCCCTTCACGTTGCTCGAGTCGACCTGGACCATGCCCTCGGTGAGGCTCTCGTCGGGCCGCAGGCTGATCGAGATGCCGCCCGCGAACTGGAAGCGCTGGCTGGCGGCGTGCTTCTGCACGAGGTCGGTGAGCTCGTCGATGAGGGCCGGGCCCAGGCCCGCCATGCGGTCGTGGTCGGTCGGCGACATCCGGACCGTGAACATGTTGGGCACGAGCACGCGGTCGCGCGACACCACTGCCGCCTTCGTGTCGATCTCGCGCTTCAGCGCCGCGGTGATCTCGACGGGCTGCAGCCCCGAGCGGAAGGTCTTCGCGAAGGCGCCGTTGACGGCGCGTTCGAGACCCTTCTCGAAGTTGTCCAGTAGGCCCACAGGTCTCCCGATCCCGTTCCGTGATTGTGTGACATGCTAGCCGCAGCGGCTGAGAACCCCCTCGTTCAGTCGACCGGAATCGCCGTTTCCTCCTCGTCGACGTCGAGTGAGAGCGTCGGGATCGACGCGGTGAGATACGTGCCGTCGGCGCGCCGCGAGCCCGTGACATCGCGCATGGTCGGGGCCCCGTAGAGCCGCGGTCCCTGGCCCTCGAGCGGCACCGTCACGGTGGCCTCGCTCGTCACCAGCACCTCGGCGCCGCGCACCCGCACCCGGGCCTCGTCGCCGACCTCGACGGTGAACTCGATCGACTGCGGACGCAGCGTCACGCGCAGCCGGGTGCCGCGCAGCGTGATGCGGAACACCAGCTCGGTCCACTCGTCGGGCAGGCGCGGGTCGAAGGTGAAGACGCCGTTGTGGTCGCGGAATCCGCCGAATCCCGACACCAGGGCGCTCCACACTCCGCCGGTCGACGCGACGTGCACGCCGTCGGCGGCATTGTGGTGCAGGTCGGCGAGGTCGACGTAGAGCGCCGAACGGAAGTACCGGATGGCGAGCTCGTGGTACCCCACCTCGGCGGCCATGATCGACTGCACGACGGCCGAGAGCGTCGAGTCGCCCGTGGTCAGCGGGTCGTAGTACTCGAAGTCGGCGCGCTTCATCTCGGTGGTGAACCGGTCGCCCTGGAGGTACAGCGCGAGCACGACGTCGGCCTGCTTCAGCACCTGGAAGCGGTAGATGACGAGCGGGTGGTAGTGCAGCAGCAGCGGCCGGCGGTCTTCGGGGGTGTTCTCGAGGTCCCACAGCTCCTTCTGCAGGAACGCCGAGTCCTGCGGGTGGATCCCCAGCTGCTCGTCGTACGGGATGTGCATGTGGGCCGCCGCCCGCCGCCAGCTCGCCACCTCGGCGGGAGTCACCCCGAGCCGAGCGACCATCTTGTGGTAGGCGAGGGGGTCGTTCACCTGCAGGTTGTCGACCGCGGATGCCGCCGACGCGAGGTTGAAGCGCGCCATCACGTTCGTGTACAGGTTGTCGTTGACCACGGTCGTGTACTCGTCGGGGCCGGTCACCCCGTGGATGTGGAACACGTCGTCGGCGTTGGTCGACCGCCAGAAGCCGAGGTCCTCCCACATGCGCGCGGTCTCGACGAGGATGTCGATCGCGCCTCTGGCGAGGAAGTCCACGTCGCCCGTCGCCGCCACGTACTGGCACAGCGCATAGGAGATGTCCGCATCGATGTGGTACTGCGCCGTGCCCGCGGCGTAGTACGCCGACGACTCCTGGCCGTTGATGGTGCGCCAAGGGAACAGGGCCCCGAGCTGGTTCAGCTCCATCGCCCGGGCGCGGGCGGCGTCGAGCATCCGCTGCCGGAAGCGCAGCACGTTGCGCGCGACGATCGGGGCCGTGTAGCTGAGGAAGGGGAGGACGTAGACCTCGCTGTCCCAGAAGTAGTGGCCGCCATAGCCGGAGCCCGACACGCCCTTCGCCGCCACGCCGTCGCCGTCGGTGCGGGCCGTGGCCTGCGCCAGCTGGAACAGGTTCCACCTCGTGGCCTGCTGCAGTTCGGGCTGGTCGGCGATCTGCACGTCGGAGCGCGCCCAGAAGTCGTCGAGCCAGGCGCGCTGCTGCGCGAAGATCTCGGCGACGCCGAGCTCTGCGGCCCGGTCGAGGGTGCGATCGCTGCGGTCCGCGAGCTCGCGCGCCGGCACGGTGCGAGCGGTGTGGTAGCTGATCGTCTTCGTGACCCGGATCGGCTTGCCCTGCTTCGCGTGCACTCGGTAGATGTGCTTCGCGAGGTCGTCGCCGATGGAGCCGGACTCGGAGAAGTCGTTCTCGGTCGCGATGGAGTGCTCCGCGCCGACCGCGATCGTCATGCCGGAGTTCGTGGTCTGGTAGCCGAGCATGTAGCGGGAGCCCTCGGCGCGCTTCACGCGGGGCTGCATCACGCGGTCGATGAACTGCTCCGCCTTGCGCGGGTCGAACCCGGCCGGCGCCTCGCTGACACCGGAGCGGTACTCGTCGCGGCCGTCCTGGCGGTTGAGGATCTGGCTCGAGATGGTCACCGCCGCGTCGGCGTCGAGCATCTCGACCTCGTAGTCGATGACCGCGAGATGCCGGTCGGTGAACGACGCCATGCGCCGGCTCGTGATGAGCACCCGCTTGCCCGACGGGGTGCGCCACTCGATCGAGCGCTGCAGGGAGCCGAGGCGGAAGTCGAGCCGTCGTTCGTAGGCGAGGATCTCGGCGATCGTGAGCACGAGCGGCTCGTCGTCGACGTAGAGGCGGATGACCTTCGCGTCGGGCGCGTTCACGATGGTCTGCCCGACGCGCGCGAACCCGAACGCCTCCTCGGCGTGGCGGATCGGCCACGTCTCGTGGAAGCCGTTCACGAACGTGCCGTGCATGTGGCCGTCGCGGCCCTCCTCCACGTTGCCGCGGAGGCCGAGGTACCCGTTGCCCACGGCGAACAGGGTCTCGGTGCGGCCCATGTCGGCGACGCCGAACTCGGTCTCGACCAGCGCCCACTCGTCGATGGGGAACCGGTTGCGGTTCAGCGGGTCGTGGTCGGCGAACCTCATGAACGGTCCTCTCGGGGGGAGCCTGGGGTGGGGGGGGGGGGGGGGGGGGGGGTGGCGCTGGGGGTGGTGTCGGTTCCGGATGCCGCGGCGGCGCGCTGCACGGCCGGGACCAGCTCGTCGAGCTCGTCGACGATCACGTCGGCGCCGAGCTCCTCGAGCGCGTCACGGCCGACGCCGCGATCGACGCCGATGACGATACCGAATTCTCCGGCGGCGCCGGCCTTCACGCCCGACTCCGCGTCCTCGACGACCGCGCACGCCTCGGTCGGCAGGCCGAGCAGCTCGGCGGCGCGCT
>NZ_WJSP02000356.1 GCF_009720255.1 Agromyces humi
TCGACTTCAGGCGCTCCTCACGGTGGAAGACGTGGACGACGAGGCCGCCGAAGTCGAGCAGGATCCATCGCCCCGCGGCATCCGGCGCAGCAGCGCCCACCCGACGACCACCCGCCGCCCGCACGGGCGCGGCCGGCACCGTGCTGGTGAACGCCGCACTCGTCGTGGCGTCGGCGTACTTCCTGCTGCCGATCGCCTGGGTGCTGATCGCGGCGACGAAGTCGCCGGGCGACCTCTCCTCGACCTTCGGGCTCTGGTTCTCGGACAGCCCGCAGGCGTGGCAGAACCTCGTCGCCCTGTTCACCCAGGACGACGGCGCCTTCTCGGCCTGGATCCTGAACAGCGTCCTGTACTCGGGCGTCGGCGCCCTCGTGGCGACGGTGATCTCGACGGCGGCCGGATACGCGTTCGCGAAGTACGACTTCCCTGCGAAGGAGGCGGTCTTCTGGACGATCCTCGGCGGCGTGCTCGTTCCGGCGACGGTCATCGCGCTGCCGCTGTACTTCCTGCTGAACTCCGTCGGCCTCACCGGAAGCTACTGGAGCGTGCTCCTGCCCTGCATGGTGAGCCCGTTCGGCGTCTTCCTGGCGCGGATCCACGCGAACGCCTCGGTGCCCGACGAGGTCATCGAGGCCGCCCGCATCGACGGCGCCGGGGACCTGCGCATCTTCGGGTCGATCGCCACCCGCATGATGACCCCGGCGATCGTGACGATCTTCCTCTTCCAGTTCGTGACGATCTGGAACAACTACCTGCTCCCGCTGGTGATGCTGAGCGACCCCAAGCGGTTCCCGATCACCCTCGGCCTGACCCTCTGGAACTCGCAGACCCAGCGCGATCCGTCGTTCACCACCCTCGTCGTGACCGGCTCGGCCGTGTCCGTCGTGCTCCTCGTCGTGCTCATGGTCTCGCTGCAGCGCTTCTGGAAGGCCGACCTCACGGCGGGCGCGACCAAGGGCTGAGCGGATGCCGCGGCGCGGCGCGCGGGTCAGCCCTTGCGGTGCCCGCGGTAGTCGGTCGGGCTCATCCCGTGCACGCGGCTGAACTGCCGTGAGAAGTAGAACGGGTCCGCGTACCCGACCTCGCGCCCCACTTCGGCGACGTGCAGGTCGGTGGTGTCGAGCAGGCCGCGGGCCCGCGCCATCTTGAGGCCCGTGTGGTACGCCAGCACCCCGCCGCCGGTGGCGTCGCGGAAGAGCGCGCCGAGGTGCGACGTGGAGACCCCGACGAGCCTCGCAAGGTCGGACACCCGGATGCCGCCGTCGATGCGCTCCTCGAGGTACCGCATCGCCCGCTCGAGCGGTTCGCCCTGCTCGGGCAGCTTCCGGTCGACCGCGAGCTGCGTCATCAGCCGCCAGGCGATGCCCGAGACGGAGAGGAGCCGAGCCGGCGACTGGTCGCGCTCGAGGCCCGAGACGACCTCGTCGAGGAGCACCGTGACGCGGTCCACGGCGCGCAGTGACACGAGGGGCCGTGCGGCGTCCGCGCCGATCGCCGTCCACAGGTCGGCGAGGTCGCTGCCGCGCACATGACACCACCAGATCGTCCATGGGTCGTCGACATCGGCCCCGTACGAGTGCGGCGAGCGAGGCGGGATCAGGGCAGCGGTCGACGGGGTCACGCGAACCCGGGTGCCGTCGACGTCCACCCATCCGCCGCCGGCCACGCAGACGATGACGATGGCCTCGTCGGCGCCCGCGGGACGGACTCGGAGATGCCCGTCCGCGCGCGGGAACCATCCGGCATCCGTCACCACGAGCCGGCGCGTCACCGGTCGCGCGAGCGCCTCGGCCACGGCGGGGCGCGGGACGACGCACAGCCGCTGGTGCTCGAACCCGTCGCGCCGCTCCATTCGTCAATGATCCCATGGTGTCGAATCGTCCATGGCCGGCCCGCGATCGGCCATGTCGCCACGGCGACGTCCTGCGTAGCGTGGACCACGTGAACGACGAGAACCCCCGGATCGTGCTGCCCGATGCTCCCGACGAGGAGCGGGAGGCCATCGCGGCGGGCGGCGTCGCCTGCTGGGAGGCGCCGCTCACGATCGAGACGTACGAGGCCGCCGAGCCCGACCGCTACCCGCTCTTCCTCGACCGCCGGGTCTACCAGGGCTCGAGCGGCCGGGTGTACCCGATCCCGTTCACCGACCGGATCCTGCCCGAGCGCGCACCGCGCAGTTGGCGGGCGATCCACCTCGAGAACCGCTGGGTGCGCCTGGTGCTCCTGCCCGAGCTGGGCGGACGGATCCACATCGGCTACGACAAGACCCGCGACTACGACTTCTTCTACCGGAACAACGTCATCAAGCCGGCGCTCGTCGGCCTCGCCGGACCCTGGATCTCGGGCGGCGTGGAGTTCAACTGGCCGCAGCACCACCGGCCGGCGACCTCCCTCCCGGTGGAGACGCACGTGGAGCGCCACGACGACGGCTCCGTGACAGTGTGGCACTCCGACCTCGACCAGCTGCAGCGGATGCGCGGCAGCCACGGCATCCGCCTGCGCGGCGACTCGTCGCTCATCGAGCTCGAGGCGCGGCTCGTGAACCGCACCGACGTGCCGCAGTCCTTCCTCTGGTGGGCGAACGTCGCCGCCCGCTCGCACGAGCGCTATCAGTCGTTCTTCCCCACCGACGTGCGCTACGTCGCCGATCACGCGCGCCGTGCGATCACCGCCTTCCCCAGCGCCGACCGCCCCTACTACGGCGTCGACTACCCGGCCCTCGCCGCCGAACGGCCCGGCGCCGACCGCCTCGACGTGTACTCGAACATCCCAGTGCCGACGTCGTACATGGTCACCGACACGGCCGACGACTTCTTCGGCGGCTACGACCACGACGCCGGAGCCGGGTTCGTGCACTGGGCCGATCGGGCGATCGCCCCGGGCAAGAAGCAGTGGACGTGGGGCGACGGCGAGGTCGGTCGTGCCTGGGACCGCCACCTCACCGACGGCGACGGCCCGTACGTCGAGCTCATGGCGGGCGTCTTCACCGACAACCAGCCCGACTTCAGCTGGCTGCAGCCGGGCGAGACGCGGCGATTCCGCCAGTACTGGTATCCGATCCAGGACATCGGCCCGGCGGTGCAGGCGACGCTCGACGCGGCGATCGGGCTCGACGTCGACGGATGCCGCGTGCGGCTGGGCGTCGCCGCCACCGGCGTCCACTCCTCGGCCGAGGTCGTGCTGCGACGGGCCGAGGCCGTGGTCGCCGAGTGGACCGTGCCGATCGAGCCGGGACGGCCCTTCGTCGGGGAGGTGGAGCTCGAGGCATCCGCGACCCGCGACGACCTCGTCGTGGTCGTCACCGACGGCGGGCGCGAGCTCGTGCGATGGCGGGCGCACGCGGTCCCCGCCGGTGAGCCGTGGGTGGCCACCGAGCCGCCGGCCCCGGCCGAGATCGTCGGCACCGACGAGCTCGTGCTCACCGGCACGCACCTCGTGCAGTACCGTCACCCCACGAGGCCCGCCGAGCCGTACTTCGCGGAGGCGGTGCGGCGGGATCCGGGTGATTCGCGCGCCCGTCTCGCCTTGGCCCGGCTCGCCCACGACCGCGGCGAGCTCGAGGAGGCCCTCGACCACCTCGACCGCGCCATGGAACGCCTGTCGCGCCGCAACCTCAACCCCGAGCGCGGCGACGCGCACCTGCTGCGTGGACTCGTGCTCGAGCGGCTCGGCCGGTTCGACGAGGCGGCCGACGCGTTCGGCAAGGCCTCATGGGACGGCGCCCTCGCCCTTCCCTCCTCGCTCGGGCGCGCGCGTCTCGCGCAGCGGTCGGGCGACGCCGAGCGGGCCCTCG
>NZ_WJSP02000357.1 GCF_009720255.1 Agromyces humi
GACCCGCGACTGCGCCTGCGCGCGGCGATCGGGTACGAGGATGCCTCGTGGCGGCCGGGCCTGCTCGGGCACCGGGCGCTCGAGCTGCTCTCGGCCGGGCTCGCGGCGATTCCCCGCGACGAAGACGACCCCCTGTACGTGCAAGCGCTCGGAGCGCTCGCCCGCGCGACGGCGTTCACCGGAGCCGTCGACGAGGCGGAGCGGATCGGCGACCGGGCGGTCGAGCTCGCCCGCGCGATGGGCGACCCGCTGGTACTGGCCTCCGTGCTCCGTTCCACCGCCACCATGACCCTGCGACCCCGGGGGATCGCGAAGCGACAGGCGCGTGCGCTCGAGATGCGGGCCCTCACCCGACCTATGGACAGCGAGTGGATGGGCGCGGCGATCCTGAACGTGTTCGCGAACAGCTACCTCCTCGGCGACCGGGCCAGGCTCGACGAATGCGAGCAGGAGCTCGGGATGATGAGCCGGCATTGGGGCGGGCACTGGCGCTACTGGGTGGTGTGCGTGCGGTTCGGTCGGGCCCTCATCGCCGGGCGCCTCGACGACGCGGATGTCGCGTGCCGACACCTGGAGCAGGTCGAGAGCGTGTTCCGGGAGGACTCCGACTCGAGCGCGAACGCCCTGCAGAGCTATATGCTGCGCCGCGAGTCGGGACGGGTCGAGGCGGTTCGCCGCTTCGTCACCGGGGAGGAGTCGCCCACCCAGCGTTGGGCGCCCGGCCTGCTCGCCCTCTACACCGAACTCGGACTCGAAGGGCCCACCCGGCGGATGCTCGACTGGCTCCTCGAGCACCTCGCGCCGAACGCCAGCGACTCCGCCGAGTGGGCCGCCCGTCTCGCGTTCATGACCGAGGCGGCCCTGCAGCTCGGCGACGTGGCCGCCGCGGAACGACTGCGTCCGTGGCTCTCGGAGTACGCCGGCCTCAACCTCATGTCGGGCATCTTCGTGGCGCCGTTCGGCCCGGCCGACTGCTATCTCGGGGAGGTCGACTCGCTGCTCGGCACCGGCACGCCGCTCGAACACTTCGAACGGGCGCTCGACCTCGCCGAGCGAACGGATGCGCCGCTCCACGTGGCGCGCACGCTCGCGGCGACGGCCACGCACCTGCGACGGGTGGATCCGGGCTCGCGCGAGGCGAGCGAGTACGCCGCCCGCGCGCGGGCGATCGCCGAACCGGCCGGCATGGTGCGGGTGCTGCGGTCACTCGACGGCGGCGCTGCGGCATCCGATCTCGACACCAACGGGCTCACCGCCCGGGAATGCGAGGTCATCGCGCTGATCGCCGAGGGCCGCAGCAACCGCGACATCGCCACGCGCCTGGTGATCAGCGAGCATACCGCCGCGAACCACGTGCGCAACATTCTGACGAAGATCGGCGCGGAGAACCGCACCCAGGCGGCGATGTACGCGCGGGAGCGCGGGCTGGCCTGACCGGCTCGGCCCGACCGGCTCGGCCCGACCGGCTCGACCTGACGAACTCGGCTAGCTCACCGCGGCGAGGACGCCGTTCGGCATCACCCGGCCGTCGACCTCGGTGATGACGTCGGCGGGCAGACCGGCGCGCACCGCCGCCGCCCTGATCGCCTCGATCGACGGCGCCTCATAGAGGCAGTAGCTCTTGCGGCGATCGACGGAGAGGAACGAGTAGAGCCACCGCACATCCTCCTCATCGTTGATGAGGTTGATGTCGTCTGCGGCATCCACCGGAACCACGACGTCTTCGGCGTAATTGCGTTCGATGATGAAGTACGGCATCTGCCATCTCCTTTGACGCAGGTACCACACAGGGTACTCCCGATGCGTCACGACGTCCCCCTTTCCCGTCGCCGTCCGCGGCGACCTCGGCGGCCTTGACAGCGCACGCGGGCGGTGGAAACGTCACGCCTAGGCGATGAGGAGGTATCCCTCATGGAGCACCCGACCCCGAGCGAGACTCTCACCCTCGAGCTCGCTCCCTCCTTCCACGGACAGCAGTTCACGCCGGGCGACGACGGCTACGACGCCGCCCGGGCCGTCTACAACGGGATGATCGACAAGCGGCCCGCGTTGATCGCGCGCTGCTCGGGAACGGCCGACGTCATCGACGCCATCGCCCTCGCTCGCGAGGGCGGGCTGCCGTTGGCCGTGCGCTGCGGCGGCCACAGCGTGGCCGGCAACGGCGCCACCGAGGGCGGCATCCTGATCGACCTGTCGGGCATGAAGGGCGTGCACGTCGATCCCGACGCTCGCGTCGCGCGGGCCAACGGCGGCGTGCTCTGGGGCGAGTTCGACCGCGAGACGCAGCTGTTCGGCCTCGCGACGCCGGGCGGCCGGGTGACGACCACGGGCGTGGGCGGCTTCACGCTGGGCGGCGGCTACGGCTGGCTCTCCACGAAGTGGGGCCTCGCATGCGACAACCTGCTCTCGGCGCAGGTCGTGACGGCCGACGGCCGCGTGGTCACGGCGAGCGCCGACGAGAACGCCGACCTGCTCTGGGGCCTGCGCGGCGGCGGGGGCAACTTCGGCGTCGTGACATCGTTCGAGTTCCGGCTGCACGAGCTCGGCCCGATCGTCATGGCGGGGCTCGTGGTGCATCCGCTCGACGACGCGGTCGCGATCGGCCGCGCCTGGCGCGACTGGATCGAGACGGCGCCGGATGCCGTGGGCAGCGCGTTCATCGTCTTCCGCGCGCCGCCCGAGCCCTTCATTCCCCCCGAGCTGCAGGGAGTGCCGGCGGTCATGATCCTCGCCATGTACGCGGGGGACGCGGACGAGGGCGAGGAGGTGCTGCGTCCGCTCAGGGGGCAGATCGGCGGGCCGCCGGCCGTCGACGGGATCGACCGCATGCCGTACACCGCGTTCCAGACGCTCGTCGACCCGTTCGCCCCGCAGGGCTGGCTGAACTTCCACCGCGGCGCGCACCTCGCGGCGCTGAGCGACGACGCCATCGCCACGTTCGTCGACCACGGCCGCCGGGCCACGAGCCCCATGAGCTACTCGATCCTGTTCCGCCACGGCGGCGCGATCAGCGCCGTCGACGAGGAGGCCACGGCCTTCGGTCACCGCGATGCGGCCTACATGTGGCATCCGATCGCCGCATGGACCGATCCGGCAGACACCGAGCGCGAGATCGGATGGGTGCGCGAGGCCTCGGCGGCGATGGCACCGTTCACGACCGGCGGCGTCTACCTCAACTTCGAGTTCGATGCGGCCCGAGCCGACCACGTGCGCTCGGGCTTCAGCCCGGAGTCCTACGCCCGGCTCGTGAAGCTCAAGGACCGCTGGGATCCCGAGAACCTGTTCCACATCAACCCGAACATCCCGCCGTCGCGGTGACCAGACGGATGCCGCGAGGCGTGCGCGTCAGTCGATGAGCACCGCCATCACGCGCTGCGCGCCACCGCGGGTCACTCTGGGGCCGCCTCGTTCAGTGCAAGACGCGGCGTTGTGGGATGCCGCCAAACCGGCCAGCGGCCCGATGACGCGCATCGTGGAACCCGCAGAGTTCACGGACCGCCCGCGAAAGCGGAGTTACGCTGCGGGCATGAGCGCATTCCGACTCCCGACAGCCGACATGGCCTTCATCCTCGAGCACGTGGTGGACTACGACGCGGTCGCGCTGCTCCCGGGGTACGAGCACGCTGACCTCGAGACGGTAACCGAGATCCTCGACGAGGCCGGCAACTTCATGGCCGAGGTCGTGGCACCCACCAACCGTGCCGGCGACCTCGAGGGAGCGCGGCTGAACCCCGACGGCACCGTCAGCACGGCGACCGGGTTCAAGGA
>NZ_WJSP02000358.1 GCF_009720255.1 Agromyces humi
GAAGAAGGTCCACATCGAGTGGAACGCGACGAGGATCAACTCGATGACCCACTTGATGGGCCAGAGGATCAAGCCGATGAGATCAGGCATGTGCGGGGTCAGTCCTTTCGGGACAGTGCGGGGGTCGAGATCATGGACGCCGGCTCGGCACTGGGCGGGCGAAGGCTGGAGTGGCGTGCGATGCCGTCGTCGGCTCGATGGGCGAGTTCGTGGGCACGGCGCGCGGCCGCGGCATCCGCTTCGGCCTTGGGGAACATCCCTTTCGGCACCACCCAACCGAACGACGTGGTGCGGTAGCGATCGTGACCCGCGGGCCGCACGTCGTCGATGCCGCCAGCCGTCCAGGGATTGCAGCGGATGATGCGCCACGCCGTGAGTGCGGCGCCCACGACCAGTCCGCGCTGCTGCACCGAGCCGAGGCCGTAGGCCGAGCAGGACGGGTAGTAGCGACAGACGTCGCCGTACAGCGGCGAGATCACGGCACGATATCCGCGAAGGAGCAGCACGCCCAGGTTACGGGGGAGGAGCACGAGGAAGAGGGCGAGGTCGCGCATCTCAGCCCACCCACGAGTCGACGACGGGAAGGTGATCGGACACGACCGGCCGAGCACGACGGGCCAATGCGTCGAGGACCTCGGATCGGAGGGTGCCGAACTCGGCGTCGGCAGCGCCGGGCAGCGCGCGGACCACGACGTCGACACCGCGAACGCCGCCGACCAACGCGTCATGACAGACGGCCTTGAGTCGACGGCGTACGAGATTGCGGCGAACCGCATTGCCGACCTTCTTCGAGACGATGAAGCCGAAGCGTGCGTCGGTGCCCGACTCCCGCGAGCGCACATAGCTCACGGTGTGGGCACCGGCGACCTTCGCACCGCGGCGCACGATGACTCGGTAGTCGTCGGCGCTCGTGATGCGATTGGCTTTGGCGAGCACCGCAGCGACTACGCGGAGAGTTCGGTGCGACCCTTGGCGCGGCGTGCCGACAGGATGGCACGGCCTGCGCGGGTGCGCATGCGAAGGCGGAAGCCGTGCTTCTTGGCGCGACGACGGTTGTTCGGCTGGAACGTACGCTTGCTCATTCTTCTTCTCCGACTGTCGGATCTCCGCGCCGTGCTTGGTGATGCGATGGTGCGGCGGGAAAACTGGGTGCCCAAAGGGCTGGGGTCAACCTATTAAAACTACGGCCTTGAAGGGCCGTGGTCAAACCGGGCACGACTCGATCACGCCGGAGTGCAAACGACACAGTATCCCGCGTACCTCGGGAATCCCTGTGGAACGACACGCGAGGGCGGTCGAATCCCTGCACGGGCATTTGTCCCAAGGGGCGAGATTCGCTACCGTTTGAGACCAGTTATCCCCAGCCTCGCACGCGGAATCCCGGGCGTCGTCGCATTTCTGCCCACAGGCGGTGGATAACGCTGTGAACACTTCGCCTCGCGCCGCTTGCATCGTCGATCGGGGGATCGATCAGCGGCACATCCAACGGCACCCAACGAATGCGGGGAACGATGACAGAGCAGCCCATCTCGGACACGTGGGCCACCGTCCTCGACCGCCTCTCCCATGACGACGCGATCACCCCGATGCTCCAGGGCTTCCTGAACCTCGTCGAGCCGAAGGGCATCGCCGCCGGCACCTTCTACCTCGAGGTGCCGAACGACTTCACCGCGAGCATGCTCAACCAGCGCATGCGGGTGTCCCTCCTCACGGCGATGAGCGCGATCGACTCGCCCTCGTCGGTGACGTCGTTCTACGTGGTCGTGAACCCCGAGCTCGAAGAGGCGCGCGCTCCCGAGCCGCAGTCGCCGGCACTCGACGACTACCCGAACCCGGTCGAGATGCACGCCTCCCCGCAGTCGGTCTTCGAGAACACCAGCCCCGATCGTCCGCGGGACTCGCGCCTGAACCCGAAGTACTCGTTCGACAGCTTCGTGATCGGCCAGTCCAACCGATTCGCGCACGCTGCGGCGGTCGCCGTGGCCGAGGCACCGGCGAAGGCGTACAACCCGCTCTTCATCTACGGCGACTCCGGTCTCGGCAAGACCCACCTCCTTCACGCCATCGGCCACTACGCGATGAGCCTGTATCCCGGCATCCGGGTGCGGTACGTGAGCTCCGAGGAGTTCACGAACGACTTCATCAACTCGATCGCGAACAATCGGGGGTCGCTGTTCCAGCAGCGGTACCGCAACATCGACATCCTGCTGATCGACGACATCCAGTTCCTGCAGGGCAAGGCGGAGACGCAGGAGGCGTTCTTCCACACCTTCAACACGCTGCACGATCACAACAAGCAGGTCGTGATCACGAGCGACGTGCCGCCGAAGCACCTCACCGGCTTCGAGGACCGCATGCGCAGCCGGTTCGAGTGGGGCCTCATCACCGACGTGCAGGCGCCCGACCTCGAGACCCGCATCGCCATCCTCCGCAAGAAGGCGCAGTCCGAGCGACTCCAGGTGCCCGACGAGATCCTCGAGTACATGGCCTCGAAGGTGTCGAGCAACATCCGCGAGCTCGAGGGCACCCTCATCCGCGTCACCGCGTTCGCGAGCCTGAACCGCACGCCCGTCGACATGCCCCTCGTCCAGACCGTGCTGAAGGACCTGATCACGGATGACACGGACAACGTGGTGGCCCCGGTCGACATCATCACGGCCACGGCCGACTACTTCAAGCTCACGGTCGACGACCTCTACGGCTCGAGCCGGTCGCAGGCCGTCGCCACCGCCCGCCAGATCGCGATGTACCTGTGCCGTGAGCTGACGAGCCTGTCACTGCCGAAGATCGGGCAGTTGTTCGGCAACCGCGACCACACCACGGTGATGTACGCGAACAAGAAGATCTCGGAGCTCATGAAGGAGCGCCGGTCGATCTACAACCAGGTCACCGAGCTCACCGCGCGCATCAAGCAGGTCAGCCGCTACCGCTGATCGCGATCGCTGTTCCGGATGCCGCGTGCCGCCGCCGCGGCATCCGCTCGGCTCGATCGGCGCGCCCGGATGGCCGCTCGATGCCCTGTGGCGCCCGCTCGGCGACGATTCCCACAGCTGTGGAGAAGTTGTGGATTGTTAACGAGCAACCCCGCCACGCCTGTTCAAACGGGCAGTCAGCCTGTGCACAACCGCTTCGACGATGCACGGTCCGCCAACGCCTCCGTCCTCGAAACCCACACGCTGTGCACAGATGGAATGGGTGGACTCGGGCGTCGTTCCGCGGATCACTGAACACCATCCACAGTTTCCACAGCGGTTAACACCGTTAAGAGAGAACTGGTTAACGGGGGGATCCCGACAACATCGAGATCGGGGGAGCGCTCGCCGGTCTGCGAGGCGGAATGTCCCCGCGCCGCGCGGAGCAGTCCCGCTAGCATGGGACCCACCCAGCGACATCCACGACGGGAGAACCGTGAAGTTCCAGGTCAATCGCGACGTCTTCAGTGAGGCCGTCTCCTTCGCCGTCAAGCTGCTGCCCCAGCGCACCACGCTCCCGATCCTCTCCGGCGTCCTCATCAAGGCGAACGCCGACGGCCTGGTCCTCTCCTCCTTCGACTACGAGGTCTCGTCGCAGACCGAGATCCAGGCCGACGTCGAGGAGCCGGGCACCGTGCTCGTCTCGGGCCGACTGCTCGCCGAGATCGCCGGCCGTCTCCCCAACGCGCCCGTCCGCGTGGCCACCGAGGAGTCGCGCATCCAGGTCAGTTGCGGCTCAGCGAGCTTCACCCTCCTCTCGATGCCCG
>NZ_WJSP02000359.1 GCF_009720255.1 Agromyces humi
TCCGCCAGCGCCGCGTCGCGCTCGGCCCGGCTCGCCACGGCGCCGTACGCCCTGCGCTGCAGGCGACGCATCCGCTCGTCGTGCTCGGGAACGTCCAAGGGCGGCCTCCGTCGGTCCGGGCCCGCCGGGAACCGGGTCCTGCAACAGGATGGACCACTGGTGGCCGCGTCGGCAAGGGGTTCGACGCGCGTGGTCGGGCCTGTACCGCAACATCCGCGCACGAAACCGTCGTCAACTGCTCGAACGAGCAGGAACGTTGCGCACGACGCCGGGAACTGCGGGCACTCCCGGCCGCACACTTGGAGTGGCGTCCTGATGGCGGCGCGACCCGAAGCGCCGCCATCAGGGCTCGCAAGAGCGACCTGGTCCGCCGGCATTGCCAGCACGTGGATGTCGCGGGGCGCGGAGCGCCGTGACATCCGCTGACCCATCGAGGAGTGAGATGTCGACCATGACCATGACCGACGAGCAGCCGGGCATCCGGCCCGAGCGCCGCCCCACCGGGCGCAGCGTGCTCATGTGCCGCCCCGAGCACTTCACCGTCGTGTACCGGATCAACCCGTGGATGAACCCGGCCCAGCCCACCGACACGAGCCTCGCGGTGCAGCAGTGGCAGGCGCTGTACGACACCTACCTGCAGCTCGGGTACGACGTGCAGCTCATCGACCCGATCGCCGGGCTTCCCGACATGGTCTACGCCGCGAACGGAGGGTTCGTCATCGACAACGTCGCCTACGGGGCGAAGTTCACCCACCCGGAGCGCCAGCCCGAGGGGCCCGCGTACATGGAGTGGTTCCGCGGTGCCGGGTTCGACGTGCGCGTGCCCGAGGAGGTCAACGAGGGTGAAGGCGACTTCCTGCTCGTCGGCGAGACGATCCTCGCGGGCACCGGGTTCCGCAGCGACTCGCTGTCGCACCAGGAGCTCGAGCGCATCTACGGCCGCGAGGTGGTGACGCTGCGGCTCATCGACCCGAGCTTCTACCACCTCGACACCGCCATCGCCGTGCTCGACGCGACCCCCGGGCAGGAGCACATCGCCTACCTGCCGGCCGCCTTCGACGCGGACTCGCTGGCGCTGCTGCAGGCGCGCTACCCCGACGCGATCATCGTGAACGAGACGGATGCCGCGGTGCTGGGCCTCAATTCGTTCAGCGACGGCTACCACGTGGTCATCGCCTCGCGCGCCACCGACTTCGAGCGGCAGCTGCGCGAACACGGCTACGACCCGATCGGCGTCGACCTCTCGGAGCTGCTGCTCGGCGGCGGCGGCGTGAAGTGCTGCACCCTGGAGCTGCGCCGATGACCACGACGACCGACCGCACGGCCTCGGCCATCCACGACGAGGAGCTGCACGCGGCCCACAACTACCATCCGCTGCCGGTGGTCGTGGCATCCGGTGACGGGGCCTGGGTGACGGATGTCGAGGGGCGGCGCTACCTCGACTGCCTCGCCGCGTACTCTGCCGTGAACTTCGGGCACGGCAACCCCGTGCTCGTCGCCGCGGCGCGTGACCAGCTCGATCGCATCACGCTCACGAGCCGCGCGTTCCACAACGACCGCCTCGGCACCTTCGTGACCGAGCTCGCCGCCCTCTGCGGCAAGGACATGGTGCTGCCGATGAACACCGGCGCGGAGGCCGTGGAGTCGGGCATCAAGGTCGCGCGCGCCTGGGGCTACCGCGTGAAGGGCGTGGTGCCGGATGCCGCGAACATCGTCGTCATGGCCGGCAACTTCCACGGCCGCACCACCACGATCATCTCGTTCAGCGACGACCCCGACGCGCGCGACGACTTCGGGCCCTTCACCCCGGGCTTCCGCATGGTGCCCTACGGGGACGCCGCCGCGGTCGAGGCGGCGATCGACGCGAACACGGTCGCGGTGCTCGTGGAGCCGATCCAGGGCGAGGCCGGCGTCGTCGTGCCGCCCGCCGAGTTCCTGCCCGCGCTGCGCACGCTGACACGGGAGCGGAACGTGCTGCTCATCGCCGACGAGATCCAGTCGGGTCTCGGACGGGTCGGGGCGACGTTCGCGTGCGATCTCGTCGGCGTCGTGCCCGACCTCTACCTGCTCGGCAAGGCGCTGGGCGGCGGCATCGTGCCCGTGTCCGCGGTGGTCGGCGACCGTGACGTGCTCGGGGTGCTGCAGCCGGGCCAGCACGGCTCGACGTTCGGTGGCAACCCGCTCGCCGCGGCCGTCGGCACCGAGGTGGTGCGCATGCTCGCGACGGGTGAACCCCAGGAGCGGGCGCGGGCGCTCGGTGCCCACCTGCACGACCGGCTCATGCAACTCGTCGGTCGGGGGATCGTCGCCGTGCGCGGCGCCGGGCTCTGGGCGGGCATCGACATCGATCCCGGCATCGCGACGGGCCGCGCGGTGTGCGAGGCGCTCATGCGTCGTGGCGTGCTCGCGAAGGACACGCACGGCTCGACGATCCGGCTCGCGCCGCCCATCGTGGTGGAGCCGTCCGACCTGGACTGGGCGGTCGACCAGCTCGAGGCGGTGCTCGCCGAGCTCAGTCCTCGGTGACGGTGATCGCGCCGTTCGAGGTGCGCAGCTCGAGGGTGTGCTCACCGTCGGGGTCGTTCGCCACCCCGATGTCCTCGCGACCGTTCGACGTCTCGGTCGTCACCCGGTAGGAGCCGCCGGCGGGCACCTCGAGGTCGATCGCGCCGTTCGACGTGCGCGCCTCCACGTCCTGGGCGACGCCGAGCTCGAGGTCGATCGCGCCGTTCGACGTCGACGCGCGCACGCCGGAGCCCCGCAGGTCGCTGCCCTCGATGCGGCCGTTCGACGTCTCGGCGACGATGTCGCCCGAGACGTCCTCGAGCTCGATGCGGCCGTTGCTCGTCTGCACGTCGACCTCGCCGACGTGCTCGAGCGTGATGGCGCCGTTCGAGGTCGAGCCCTGCACGTCGACGCCCTCCGCGACTTCGATCTCGTACGCCACACTGCAGTTGCGGCCGCAGCCGCGCAGCTCGAGGGTGTCGCCCGACACCTCGTGGGACGGGTCGATCGTGCGCTCCGCGCCGCGGTACGACACCGTACGGTGGATCACCGTCTCGGTGGCGTCCGTGTCACCGCGCACCGTGACCGATCCTGACGAGTCGACCAGCTCGATCGTGCTGAGGTCATCGGTCACCGTGGTCTCGTCGGTGACGCGGTGCGGCGGCGCGAGCAGGGCGCAGCCGACGAGGGCGCCGGCAACGGCTGCGGTGGTCGCTGCGGCCAGCGTGGTGCGGAGCATCCGGAGCATGGGCTTCCCCTCGACGCCGGGTCGCGGCACGCCGTCGCGGCATCCGGTCGTCCCGTGGCCGACCATACCGCTCGCGCGTCGACGCCGCCAGCGACGCGCGTCGCCCGGCCGGGTCGCGGATCGACGCCCGCGGTACGATGACGCCGGACCGTCGAACACGCGGCGGGGATGCTCGGTCTGGGGTGCATGATGGCGAAGAGCAAGAAGGAGAAGGCGGCCGCGAAGGCCCTCGACGCGGCGAAGGATGCGGTCGCCGAGGCGAAGCGCCGTGCCGAGAAGGCCGGCAAGGCC
This sequence comes from Agromyces humi, assembly GCF_009720255.1. Classification (GTDB taxonomy): domain Bacteria; phylum Actinomycetota; class Actinomycetes; order Actinomycetales; family Microbacteriaceae; genus Agromyces; species Agromyces humi. The sequence goes on from NZ_WJSP02000359.1 coordinate 3,545, forward strand.
GCACGGAAGAAGGCGGCGAAGGTCGAGAAGCAGCTCGCCGCGGTCGTCGAGCAGACGCGGGCGACGAAGCTGCGGCGCGAGGCGACGGACGCCGCCCTGCTCGTCGAGCTGAAGATCTACGCGAACATCGGGCGGTTCATCGCCCGCCGCCGAGCCGTTCCGCAGGGTGC
>NZ_WJSP02000036.1 GCF_009720255.1 Agromyces humi
ACTCGACGTGCTGCGCCGTCTCATCGACGATGAGGCCCGTCGCACCCTCCGTCGCGCCGACCGGGTGCAGGACGGGGGAGACGATGAGGCCCTGCACGAAGTGCGCAAGGCCGGCCGCCGGCTGCGCTACGCCGCCGAGGCGCTCACCGACGATCCGGTCGCGCTGTTCGGGACCCACGTGCGGGCGCTCGCGGAGGTCGGCGACGACCTGCATGACGCGCTGGGCGACCACCGCGATGAGGTGCTGTTCGCGGCGCATGCTCGACGCACAGCCGCGCACGTGGCGCACGAGGGCGGGGCATCGCTCCTGTTCGAGCGGCTGGCCGCGGCGGCGGACGCACGCGCGGCCGATCACCTGCGGAGGCTGCCCGACATCGTGGACCGGCTGCGGGACCTGGTCGCGGAGTGAGCGGCTCCGCGACCTGATCGCGGAGTGAACGGCGGCGCGCTCAAGCCCCGTCGTCGCCGAGCCGAAGCTGCATGATCGCGCGATCGGCGGTGGGTCGCGCAACCTCTTCGAACCCTGCGTGCTCGAACATGGTGACCGTGCCGTGGAACAGGTCGGCCGCGGGGGTCTTGCCACGGGCCGACGGGTCGATCGCGTACCCCTCGAGGATGCGTGCGCCGTGCGCGCGGGCGTAGCCCACCGCCGCCTCGGTCAGGGCGCCCGCGACACCCTTGCGCCGATGGGCCGGTGGCACCACGAAGCAGGTCACCGCCCAGACGTCGGGGTCGGCGAAGTCGGGATACTGCGTGCCGTCGACGACGATGCGGCTGCGCGCCAGCCGGACGAGGTCGGCCCTGGGCTCGACCGCGCACCACCCGACGGGCGTGTCGCCGTCGTAGGCGAGCAGGCCCGGCCCGGCGTCGGGGGTGGCCAGTTGGGCGGCCAACCGGTCGTGCAGCGCCTCGTCGCCGACGGACCTCCAGTCGCTGCCGGGGATCTTGTACCACTGGCACCAGCAGTGCGCCGGATCGCCCTTCGAGCCGAACACGGCCTCGACGTCGGCGAATGGCGCATCCTGCGCCGGGATGATGCGGAGTGCGGCGCTCGGGGTGTCGACGGTGACGCGGGCATCCATGACGACAACGGTAGCGGCGAGGGGCGACATCCGGCGTCGCACTCCCATAGTTCGTGAAGGGAGGTAATGATGTAGTACCATCACGATATGGCCGCCGCGATCACCGTGCTCGACCGACTGCTCGAGATCGGCGAGTTGTTCCAGAAGGACATGGCGCGCGCGTTCAGCGGAACCCCGCTCACGCCCGCGCGCACCCGAGTGCTCTGGGACCTCGCGCACTCGGGTCCGTCGACCCAGCACGCGCTCGCGGCGAGGCTCGAGGTGAGCCCCCGCAACATCACGGGACTCGTCGACGCGCTCGAGGCGGGCGGGTACGTGACCAGGTCGCCCCACCCGACCGATCGCCGGGCGATCATCGTGTCGCTCGCGGCATCCGCCGAGCAGTTCATGCATCAGATGCAGCGCGAGCACGCCGACCTCACGGCCGACCTCCTCGGCGCGGTCGCACCCGCCGACCGCCCGGCCCTCGAGCGCGGCATCGACGCGATCGCGGCACGGCTCCGGGAGCTCGTCGCCGTCGAGGAGGCCCGTCGGGCCGACCGGGTGGAGGCCAAGGCATGACCGTCGTGACGACCGGCCGCCCCGCGGCATCCGTGTGGCAGCGCGTCGGCAGCCTCCTCAAGCGCGCCCTGCTCGTCGAGCTGAAGATCTACGCGAACATCGGGCGGTTCATCGCCCGCCGCCGAGCCGTTCCGCAGGGTGCCTCCGGATTCGGCTACCACAAGCCCGTGTTCACGGTGCTCATGATCTTCATCGTGCTGTCGGCCGTCGAGATCCCGATCATCGACCTCATCGTGCACCGCTGGCCCGCGGTGCGCGTCGCATTCCTGGTTCTCGGCATCTGGGGTGTCACGTGGATGTTCGGCCTGCTCTGCGCGTACCTGATGCGGCCGCACACGGTCGGCCCCGACGGCATCCGCGTGCGGCAGGGCCTCGAGATCGACCTCCACCTGAGCTGGGACGACATCGCCTCGGTCGCGCGCGTCACGCGCGTCGACGAGCCGAAGTCACCGCGGTTCGAGGAGAAGGATGACGCGCGCGTGCTCGTCTTCCGCATGCAGGACGAGACCGACATCGAGATCGAGCTCGAGCGCCCGACCCTCGTGCGCCTTCCGGGGCTCGCCCCCAAGGGCGGCGAACAGGTGATCACCGGACTGCGCATCTGGGTCGACGACCCTCGCGCGTTCATGGACGCGGTGCGCACGCACCTCTGACGACGGATGCCGCGGGCGTCACGCGCGGGCCGGCTCGGCGTCGCGCTCGGGCTCGGCCGTGGGCTGGTCGGCCAGGTCGGTCAGGTCGTCGGGCGCCTCCACCACGCCGGCGTCGGCGCCCGCTGGGGCGCGCTCGCCGTCCTCCTCGTCGAGGTCGTCGACGTCGCCGAGCGCATCGGATGTCGCGTCCGGCGGCGTCACGGACGCCCGGCTCGCCGGGAGTGCCGCCGCTCGAGTGCGCGCGTGGGTCGCGAGCGCCAGGAGCAGCCCCAGGACACCGGCCGCGATGAGCAGCCCGCCGATCGTCGTCCTCGACTGCAGGCCGAGCAGCTCGGCGTAGTCGGAGCCGCCCTGGTTGTAGAAGTCGGCCTGTCCGGCGTTGCCGGTGAGCACCATCCAGGTTCCCGCAGCGGCGACGGCGGCGCCGGCGATCCAGAGCCCGAGGAGCGGAAGGTTGAGCGCCCGGAGGCGGCGGTTCGTGGTGGGCAAGGGTCCTCCTCGTTCGGCGGCGGCGCGCGGCATCCGCGGCTCTGCTCGCGTCGATGTGCGACCGTGATCGGTCCCCACGAAGCTAGGAGGCGCACCTCTGCGTGGGCTATGTCCGCGCCATGCATCAGCCGTGCGAGCCCTGGCCGATCGGCGGCGTCGGCCCGCTCCGTGTGCACGAGCACCCCTCCGGATGCCGCTATGATGGTCAAGTTGTCTTCCGCGAACGCGGTCGGCATCGGGCTGTGGCGCAGCTTGGTAGCGCACTTGACTGGGGGTCAAGGGGTCGCAGGTTCAAATCCTGTCAGCCCGACCAGAAAGTCCCGGAAACTCAAGGGTTTCCGGGACTTTGCGGTTAAGGAATTTGATTCCCGCATCGAGAACCCATCACTTTCGCTCCGTTAGCGCTCGATTCCGGGCGTCGGTCTCCGAACGCTGCGGACATTCCCGGACGACTCGGGATGCGCGGGACACGCGGTCGTACCTAGCAGGTATCAAGTTGAGGCCAAGGTCCTCCTGGGCTCGGTAGCGGGCTGCGATATTTCGTCTCACTCCGTTCGCTGGAGCGCAAGGGGCTGACGCCGCCTTCCGGGTCGTGCGTATGGTGCTTGTCCGGTGGAAATCCGACCGCCGGCTCAATCGAGCGAAGGAGACACCATGACGAAGGTCGAGCACAGGATCCTCGTGAACGTCCCGGTCAGCGTGGCATACAACCAATGGACCCAGTTCGAGGACTTCCCGCATTTCATGGGCGGCATCAAGAAGGTCACCCAGCTGAGCGATGACCATCTCGAGTGGGTCGCCGAGATCGCAGGGGTCCGCCGCAAGTGGGAGGCGACGATCCTCGAGCAGATCCCCGACAGGAAGGTCGCCTGGGCGGCGACCGAGGGCGCGACCAACGCCGGCGAGGTCACCTTCGAGGACATCGGCGGTGGCCAGACGTCGGTGCGCTTGACGCTCGAGTACGAACCGGAGGGTCTCGTCGAGGAGGTCGGCGACAAGCTGAACGTGGTGGAGAGCCGGACGAAGAAGGATCTCGAGCGGTTCAAGGAACTTGTCGAGTCCGAGGGCTACGCGTCCGGCGCGTGGCGGGGAACCATCGAGAACGTCCCCGGCACGCCCGGGATCGAGGACGCGGAGGCGTCCCGCGGCGATTCCGGCAAGGCCGGAGTGTCGGGCAAGGTCGTGGCCGGAGTCGCGGCTGCGGCGGCCGCCGGCGTGGCCGCGGCGGCGGTCGGCAGGAAGTCGGACGCCGATGACGCGGAGACCAAGGTCGAAGTAGTCGTACCGGCGGAGCCAGTCGGCATGGCCGACGAACCGGTGATGACCGACGTCCGCGACCCCGACGTCGACCCCACGCTGCGAGGCGAGCGCCCCGACCGGTAGGAACGCGCCGCTGCCACGCCCAGCGTGGCGACGTCCACGAGGGCCTCCGTCGCGGGGGCCCTCGGCATGGCGCTGTGGATTCCGTCCCGCTTCGCGTTGCAGCGAATGTTGTTAGGTTGATCGTAGGTACGTGTTCTTGATCCTGGGGGTAATGCGTGTGGGCCGCCGTCATCCTGGGTGGCTCCGAGCCGCACGTCCTTCGTCAGCGAGATGACCGAAGCGCGACGGTGATCTGACCCGGTCGTTCTCGCCCGCTGACACGTCGTTGAAGGATCCGGCTGCGGACATCCGCATGCGGATAGCCAGCGAGTATCTAGCCAGAAACCGCAGACTTTCCTCCTAAAATGCCTCGGACTATCGCACGCACGATAACCGCAGTGAGCAGGCTCGAAGCGAGGACGAGGGTCCCTCCGACGGAGGCTACGAGAAGTGGGCCGAAGGGTTCTACATCAAGCCAAATCTGAAAATAGAGAAATGTAATCCCGAGGACTAGGACGCCCAAAGGGAGAGAGAGCAGGCAGGCCACAGTTACGAGCCAGGAAACGGACGCAAAGACACCGAGCACATATAGCGAAACGCACGGCAGGCAGTATCCAAGGAGAACCCAGGTCCAGGACCTCGAAGCCAACTCTCTCATCGATAAATCTCCGGACTGTCCCCGGTTCGACGCCCTCCGTCCACGAAGCCCCACACGCCAGAGTCTCGGTGCAGCGCGAGCAGGGACCGGGACCGGTCGCGGACAACCGCCGTCGCGGCGGCAAGCAGCACGACTCGCCACGCCGGGAGGCGAGATCCAGACGAAGACGGCATAGCTCCACACAATAGCGATCAGGTGGTCCCCGCTGAAGGGCCAGAACCGGACCAGTAGACGGTCGGGCAGCGGCCGCTCATTGGCAAGTCGGCAGAACTCGGAGTCCCGAGGCTGAGATGTGCGGTTTACCCCGCCCGGTGAAGATGCCCGCCAAGGGGCGACATCCGCAAACACGCCTGTGGAGACGGAAGCCACGGGTCTCGATGGCCATCGCGTGCGCCCAACTGCACTGGCGCGAGCGCATCATCTACCCATCACGTTCATTCTGAATCAGCCACATGCGACCGGACATTTTGAAGTAGCGAACCGCTTGGTTCCCTGTCGACACGAGGAATCCGCGAGTTTCCGAGACATCCTGAGGCAACCCCGCGACGGGCTGAATCCTCCAAGGGGCCGCGGCCCCTGCTTCCTCCGGCGTTCGGCAGTGTCTCCGGCACCGACGCGGTTGCTTCGCTCGGTCCGAACCCGAAAGCGTGCCTCGCGTCAGGATCCGGAGGTGCACGCCCCGAACCGCGTTCAGACCCCGGTCTCAGCCGGGAGGCGTCCGGATGCGACCGCTCGGCCTAGCAGCTCGAAGTCGGCCTCGGCGACATCGGCGTAAGCGGCCGACCATGCCGCCGTCGCCTCGGCGAATTCTTCGGATCGGCCGAGGTAGCCCACGATCGCAGCCGAGGCGGGGGACTGCCCGTGTGCCCGAGCCAGGAGTGCGGCGCACAGCGCACCGTACGAGCGGAACTGGTCGGTGTCGAGCGTGTCCGGCTCGATCGACCCCTTCATGTCCCGGAACTGCCGCCAGTAGTAGTCCACGCGGTAACGGTCGGCGGTGTCACCAGCCCAGCCGCGGATCCATCCGACGAAGAGGTCGGAGTTCGCCTGCAGGATCCGCTGGGCGGCGACGACGCGGTGGCCCTCGATGAAGTCAGTCACGCCGGGGCGACCGGGGATGATCGACCGCCGGCCCCCGTACGTCGTCAAGACGGACGGCGGTGCCTCCTTGGCCTGGAGGAAGAGCATGTCGCCGGTGGGGCCCTCGACTGCGAGCAGGTAGCAGCGGGTGCCGACGCTGCCGACGCCGACGACCCGCAGGGCGAAGTCGACCACACGGTACTGCTCCAGCAGGAACGCGATGTCCTCGCGCAGGGTCGCGCGGTATTGGGCGAAGAGGTCGGTGACCTCGCCCAAGGTCGCGTGGTCGACGTGGCGCAGGATGGGAGGTTGATCGACGATGCGGATGCCGCCGTCGACCGAAATCGTCGTCAGGCGCTGCAGGAGCCGCTCGGACGTGCGTGCGCGGGCCTTCTTCGCCGCTTTGCGGACCGTCTGCTCGCCTTTCTCCCCGAGGTGACGTGCGACCGAGGACGTGTCGACCCGGGTGTAGTAGCGCTCCCGCGTGGAGAGACGGCAATAGCCCCGCAACATCTCGCGGTACGCGTCGGCCGCGGCGAAGGCCGCGTCTCGGCATGCGTCCTCGCTCAAGCCGATGTCGCGCCCGCTGATGTACACGCTCGCGGTGAGCCGGCGCACGTCCCACTCCCACGGCGCGACGCCGCCCTCGTCGAAGTCGTTGAGGTCGAAGACGAGCGCGCGTTCGGGCGAGGCGAAGAAGCCGAAGTTCGAGATGTGGGCGTCGCCGCAGGAGACGACCTCGAGGTCGGTGGTGGGTGCACCGCGCAGGTCGGCCGCCATGATCGCCGCCGTGCCCCGGTAGAACGAGAACGGCGATTGCAGCATCCGTCCCACCCGCACCGGCACGAGATCCTTCAGTCTCGACGCGTGCTGTTCCTCGAGGATGCCGAGGGGATCCCGGTCGACGGGGAGGACCAGCTCAGCCAAGCCTCGCCGCGGCAGACGCTTGCGCACCCGGCGCCCGGCTTCGTTCGCCGGTGACCGTCGCTCGCCGTTGCCCATGGGGGCAGGCTACCGCGTGACGGCGAGCAACCGGGGGCGGACGGACACATCCAGTGGGGCCATCCGTCGTCGCCGGAGGTGCGGCGCGGGTCGTCGAAGATCGGTGGCGGGGTCTGACGCTTGCGAAACGGCCGGACGAAGGCGGCGTCCAGCCTCTCATCCGGCGCCGGCGATGGCGAAGAGCCCGACCATGCCGACGAGGTAGAGCACCACTACGACGAGCGAGTCGACGCCCATTCCGAGCACCCGCCGCGTCGGACGGAAGATGAGCCCGACGACGTACACCAGCGTGAGGAGCGCGCCGAGCGCGGTGAGGTAGATGTCGGCTGCGCCGGCCCGGGGGAGGACTGCCGTGCCGGTGATCAGCGTGGCGACGAGGAAGAGCACCGGGAGGAACGCGTTGCCACCGAAGATGTCGCTGACCGCGAGGTCGTCATCCCCCTGCTTCACGGCCTGAAGCCCGGTCGAGATCTCGGGAAGCGACGTCGCGAGCGCCAGGAACGTCGCGCCGAACAGCAGGCCCGACATGCCGAGCTCGTCGGCCGCGGCATCCCCGCTGCGTTCCAGCGCGACGCCGGCCCCCAGCGTGGCGAGCGCCCCGATCGTGAAGACCACCCACGCCTTCGTCGTGGACATCGACGCATGCGGCGGCTCCGGCCGGCTGCGTCGACGCCGCGGCACGGGCGACGACGGCGGGGCCGCGCCCGTGGCCTGCCAGGGGAGGGCAGCGGAGGCCCGCCGAACGAGGAGCAGTGCCGCAACCCAGAGCACGGCGATCAGCACCACGTCGGCGGTGAGGCGCCCGAAGATCGCACTGTCCGGCAGCTGCGTGCCCGCCACCACGACGGTGAGGATCGCCACCACCATCACCGCCTCGACGCCCAGCACCAGCGAGGCGGCACGGTACGTCAGCGGCCGGGCGCCCGGTGCCCGCCTGCCGAACACGTCGAGGATGACGAGCACGACCGTCTGCAGGGCGATGCCTCCGAGGATGTTGCCGACCGCCACCGAGATGTCGCCCGACATCGCCGCACTGACGGTGATCGCGATCTCGGGCAGGTTCGTCGCGATCGCCAGCACGATCAACCCGCCGAGGGCGCTGCCGATCCCCAGACGCGCGTCCAGCACATCCGTCGTGCGGGACAGCTGGATGCCCGCGACCCACACCACCGCCGCCGCGGCGACGAAGATCACGGCCAACAGCCAGAGGGGCAACCCGTCCATAGCCCCCAGTGAACACGGAAAACAGCGGGCCCCGCGCCAATGGCGCTCAGTTCTCGGTGGTCACCTCGGTGACGAGTTGCGCCAACAACCCGCCGAGCCTGCCGATCGTCTCGTTCGCAGGTGCGAGATCGTAGGAGTCCGCAAGGCTCCGGGGGTCGTGAGAGGCGACATGCGTGCGCTGCCCGTCGGACCAGGCGAGGATCCGCAACGGCAGGTCGATGCCCACGCGCGCGTCCGCCACCATCAAGGCGGTGCCGACGCGCGGGTCGCCGAAGATCACGACGGTCTCGTCGTGGAGCTCGAGACCCGCCTCGCGAGCAGCCGCAGCGTGGTCGATGACGGCGAACACGTGGATGCCACGCCGTGCGAGCCCCGCCCGCAGCGCGTCGATCACCTCGGGGACGGATCGGCCGGTCGTCGTCTCCACGAGATTCGTCATCGGGCTCTCCTTCGCTGGCAGCGGCCTCGTCGCCGGTCCCGGAAAGGCTGCGTCAGAACGGGTTCTCCCGGCAGTACTGCGCGTGCGCCGCCCGTTCGAGCCGACGGCGCTCCACCGAGGCCGCACCCGTTCGTTCTCCCGACGCATCCTGGCCGGCGACCAGGACGTCGCGTGGCGGCGAGAAGCTCAGCGGAGAGACGACGACGATCGCCGCCGCCAGCAGCGCGAGCACCGTCAGCACGGCGCAGATCCGCGACATGACCGCGCTCGCGCGTGGGCCCAGCTTGCGTCGCGCCAGTGCGAGCACGCCGAGCCCGGCCAGCCCACCGGCGGTGTTCGTGACGAGATCGGTCACGTCGGAGCTGCCGACGGCCAGGACGTACTGGACGACCTCCATCGCGAGGCTCGCGCCCGCGAGGGCGGCTGCGCTCCGCCACCACGACCAGGCCGGCGCGAGGAGGCCGAGATAGACGCCGAAGGGCACGAAGAGCAGGACGTTCACGACCACCTCGGACGGCGCGCTGGCACCGTCGCACGCGCTCGGCGCGAACGGGACGAGCTTGAGCTGGCGCAGGTCGCCCGTTCCGACGAATGGGATCTCGAGCTTCCAGATCACGATCCACGTGAGCAGTGCGAGGTACACGGCGAACAGCACCGGCAGCAGGATGCCGCTGCGCGCCCGTCGTGCGTCACTCCCACGCTCCCCGGGCGACGAGCGGGGCAGCTCCTCGACGCTCATCGGATGGCACCCGATGCCGCGGCCGGAAGCGCCGCCGTCACGCGCATCCCGCCCTCGGGGCGCCCGACGATCGTCAGGCGTCCGTCGTGCGCCGTGACGATGCTCGCCACGATCGCCAAGCCCAGGCCGACCCCGGCATGGTCGCCGCGGAGGCGTTCGGTGCCCCGCTGGAACGGCTCGGTCAGCGTGGAGACGAGTTGCGGCGCGAGGTGCTCGCCCGTGTTCTCGACCGTCAGCGTGACGGACCGCGGGTCGACGGCGGTGCTCACGTGCACGGTGCCGTGGTCGGGGAGGTTGTGCACGATGGCGTTGTGCACGAGGTTCGTGGTCATCTGCAGCAGCAGCGCGTGCGAGCCGAGCGTGGGCGCGATGTCGCCGGAGGTCTCGAGGACGACACCGCGCTGCTCGGCGAGCGGGAGGAGCGTCTCCACCGCTTCCTCCGCCAGCAGGGACAGGTCCACCTCCTCGCGGGTGAACGACCGCTGGTCGGCGCGGCTGAGCAGGAGCAACGCCTCGGTGAGGGCGATCGCCCGGTCGTTGACGATGCGAAGGCGCTCCATGAGGGCGCCGTGGTCGCGGTCGGGATCGGTCCGGGCGACCTCGAGCAGCGTCTGCGTGATGGCGAGCGGGGTCCGCAACTCGTGCGAGGCGTTCGCGGCGAACCTCCGCTGCTCTGCCACCTGCGCCTCGAGCCGGGCGAGCATCGCGTCGAAGCTGTCCGCGAGCTCGCGGAACTCGTCGTTCCGGCCCTCCAGTTCGATGCGGTACGAGAGCGAGCCGTTCGCGGCCCGGCGCGTGGCCTCCGTGATCCGTGCCAGGGGCACGAGCATCCGCCCGGCCAGGAACCACCCGCCGACGAGGCCGAATGCCAACAGGAACAGGAGGACCCAGGCGACGACCGGCCCGAACGCGCGGACCAGGTCGTCGCGACCGGGCACGAACCCGTCGATGGTCTGGCTCGCGCGGGCGGGCACGTAGCGGAGGAGGAACAGCCACACGGCCGCGAGCAGCAGGAAGCTCGCGACCATGAGGAAGCCCGCGTAGCTCAGCGTGAGCTTCAGGCGGACGCTCATTCCCGGCGCCCTACCCACGCGCGCCTCCGCTCGAGCCCGGGGCGGATGCCTCGGGGTCGACGCGATACCCGACCCCGGGTACCGTCGCGATGACCCACGGCTCGCCGAGCCGCTTGCGCAGGGCGGAGACCGTGATGCGCACGGCGTTGGTGAACGGGTCGGCGTTCGCATCCCATGCCCGCTCCAGCAGCTCCTCGGCGCTGACGACCCCGCCCTCGGCGGCGACGAGGACTTCGAGCACCGCGAACTGCTTCCTCGTCAGGGCGACGTAGCGGCCGTCGCGGTAGACCTCGCGGCGGAAGGGATCCAGGCGGAGCCCGGCGATCTCGTGCACCGGCGGTCGGTTGTGCGCCCGTCTGCGGTCGAGCGCACGAAGCCGGAGCACGAGCTCCTGCAGCTCGAACGGCTTGGTGAGGTAGTCATCGGCTCCGAGCCCGAACCCCGAGGCCTTGTCGTCCAGCCGATCGGCGGCGGTGAGCATCAGGATCGGCATCCCGCCGCCCGAGGCGACGATGCTCGCCGCCACCTCGTCGCCGGACGGAGCCGGGATGTCACGGTCGAGCACGGCGAGGTCGTAGGAGTTGATGCTCAGCAGTTCGAGCGCCGTCTCCCCGTCGGCGGCGATGTCGGCCGCGATCGCCTCCAGGCGCAGCCCATCGCGGATGGCCTCCGCCATGAACGGCTCGTCCTCCACCACCAGCACACGCATGCTGGCAATGCTAGGAGCCGATGCATATCGTCGGCGTATCCGAAACCGGATACGCCCCGGCAACGCACGCTCGCGTTGGCTGGCTGCATGAGTCGCACCACCCTGTCCCGCACCCCGAGCCGATCCCGCGCCCGCAGCACGCTCTGGGCGGCCGTCGTCGCCCTGCTCGTCGTCGTCGCCTCGGCGACGGTGCTCGGAATGCTCATCCCACCGTCGGCGTCGTCGTCCGCCTCGTCGTTCGGTGAGGGTCTGCGCGATGGCGACGGTGCGGGCGCGCCGGTGATGCCCGACGGCGACGTCACCGACGCCGACGGCCTGCTGCCGGACGGCGTGACCGTCTTCGATACGGCGTATCCCGGCGTCGGCAATCTCGACCCCGATCTGCTCAATGCGCTGCGCGAGGCCGCGTCGGATGCCGCGCAGGACGGCATCGCCTTCGTCGTGAACAGCGGCTGGCGCTCCGCGGAATACCAGGAGCGGCTGCTGGAGGATGCGGTGGGCACCTACGGGTCTGCGGCGGAGGCCGCGCGCTGGGTGGCCACCGCGAGCACCTCGGCCCACGTCTCGGGCGACGCGGTCGACATCGGCGACTTCGAGGCCGACGCATGGCTGTCGTCACACGGTTCCCGGTACGGCCTCTGCCCGATCTACGACAACGAGCCGTGGCACTTCGAGCTGCGCGACGAGGCGGTCGAAGCGGGCTGCCCCGCCACGTTCGCCGACCCGACCGAGGATCCGAGGATGCAGCAGTGATCAGCCACGCCATGGCGTGAGCCGCGGCCACCAACCCGGGACGTTGCGCCGATAGTCGACGTACTGCTCGCCGTAGGTCTCGGTGAGCGTCGGCTCCTCGTAGCCCTTCACGAATCCCACGAACGCCGCGAGCACGATGGCCGCGTACAGCAGGAGCCACCAGTTGGCGAACAGGAGCGCCTGGCCGAGGATGATCGCGAGCACTGCGAGGTACATCGGGTTGCGCACGTATCGGTAGACGCCGGTCACGACGAGCGTCGCCGTCGGAGCGAGGGGAGCGGGCGTTCCGCGGTGCCGCGCGAACAGCGCGAAGGCGTGCAGCAGGAACGCCACGCCGACCCCGATCGCGATCCAGGCGACCGGCAGCACGACCCAGGCGGCGGTGCCCCAGTCGTGCCAACGCCAGCCGGAGATGAGCCAAGGGATGAGGCCGGCGACGATTCCGGGTGCGAGGAAGAGGAAGACGATCGTGCCGATCCACGCGCGTGCTGACGACGCTGCCTTCGCCATGGGCGTCAGCTAGTCCGGTTCGCCGGGGTGGGAACCACCGGGTGCCGGGCCGCGCTCGGACAGTGCATACCGCAGGAGCACCATGTCGCCGACTCGACGGCTCTCGGCGAGAGGTGCTCGGCGGTCGGAATTCCACGGGAATGTGCCGTCGCCGATCAAGCGCGGGGCTCGCCGGTCGCCGACGAAGAACGGGGCGATGGCCAACTGGAGTTCATCGACGAGGTCGGACGCCAGGAACTGGGTGAACACGGTTCCGCCGCCTTCGACGAGGAGCGTCCGCACGCCCCGGTCATGCAGTTCGCCGACGAGATCGACCACGGTGAGCTCTTCGGCCAATCCCACGATGGTGGCACGATCACCGAGCCGTTCCCGGATGCCGCGGGTCAAGGACCCGGGGCAGTAGACCAGCTTCTCGGTGTCGCCGAAGGTGAAGAACCTCGACTGCGGATCGAGGTCGCCGGTCGCCGTGACGGTCACCTTCCAGGGCGACGGGGGACGGCCCTCGGCTTCACGCCGACTCCGTCGCTGCTCGCTGCGCACGAGCAGCCTCGGATTGTCGGCCCGTACGGTGCGTGCTCCGACGAGGATGGCGTCGCAGTGCGCGCGCACCTCGTCGACCCGGTCGAAGTCGGCCTCGTTCGAGAGCGCAAGGCGCGGCGGTGAGGCGGTGTCGAGGTATCCGTCGATGGACATGGCGGCGCTGAGGATCACGTACGGACGGTCGGTCACGATTCCTCCTTCCGGCCCGTGCCGGTCAGCACGACCGTACGCGCCGGTAGGGGCGTTCGAACACCACGGACCGCGGATGTCGCGGCGACGACGAGTCCGGGGGCGACGGCCATCATCGCGAGGAAGCCGAAGAGGGCGGATGCCGCGACCCCGGTGGAGGCGCCGAGGCCGGCGACGGCGAACGCCCAAGCGGCGATTCCCTCGCGCGGCCCCCACCCGCCGAGGTTCAGGGGGATGGATCCTGCGATCAGGACGACGAGCGCGAGGGCGGCGAGGCGCGTCGGTGGCACGCTGGCTCCCACCGCGGCGACCGCGACGCCGAACGTCACGACGTGGCACGCGACCACCACCATCGAGGCGACGACGACTCGCACGAATGGGCCGGGAGACCCGACGCCTGCCGAGAGCTCATCGAGCTCGCGCCGCAGCGCCCGTCGCAGGCGGGCACTCGCTGCCACCGTTGCGAGCGCTGCGAGGACGAGCACGCCGACGACCACGCCGAGCGTCGAGAGCAGGACTCCCTCGAACTCCGAACCGAACCACGCGATGACGACGACGGCGAGGGCGAGCTGCACCACCTGCCCGATGGTGCGCTCGATGACGACGGCGCGAGCCCCCTGCGCCACGTTGCCCGCGTTGCGGCCTTGCGTCACCGCGCGCTGGACGTCACCGAGCACGCCGCCGGGAAGGACGGTGTTGAGGAACTGCGACCGGTAGTACATGCCGACCGCCTCAGGGAAGCGGACACCCACCCCGAGTCGCCCCGCGATGATGCTCCAGCGCCACGCCGCCGCGGCGGTGGCGACGGCGGAGAGCGCGAGCGCAACGGCGATCACGTGCAGGTCCACGCTGAGCAGGCCCTCCAGGAGCGGCCCCGTGCCGACCTGGGCGACCACCGCGATGAGCACGCCGACCCCCACGACCACACGTGCGGCGAGTCGGAGCCGCCGCGACGAGCGGGCCACGCGGAGCAGTGTTGTGATCGTCGACGCGGACATCACGGCCACGCCAGGAGATCGGTGTGCGCGACCTCGGCCGAGAGCGCACCGCGTCGCGACTGCGACGAACGAAGGGCGCGGTACGCCGCGCCGTCCACTCGGAGATCGGCACGCTCCTGGAGCGCGGCATCGCACCACCCGGCGAACCACTCGTCGAGGAGTGGTTGATCGTGGTCGCCGAGCCGCCAGGGGGTGGCGGCGGCTCGAACGTTCCAGCCGGCCTCGAGGAATCGTCGTCGCGCGAGCGCGACGGCCGTGGGCCCGACGAGACGGCGCGCCCCCGCACGACGTCGCTGGTGCGCATTGAACGCGGCCTCGAACTCGTCGTCGCGAGGATCCCAGGGATCGAGGCTGACCCGCCCGGTCACGCTGAGGCTCAGCAGCACGGGGCATCCGACGCCGACGCACGCGCCGGTGAGGGCGCCGACCTCGGTCGATGTCAGCACGTCGAGCAACGCGGAAGCGGTCACCAGCGAGGCGCCGTCGAGGTCGTCGGACTCGAGGTGCGCGAGCTCGCCGCTCCGCGCGCGGATCGAGACCGATCGTCCTTCACGATCGTTCGCGCCGGCGTGCATCGCCCGTTCGATGAGGCTGGCGTTCCAGTCGTGCAGGACCCAGGTCTGCGGGCCGGGGAGCTGCGGCGCGAGCCAGCGCATCATCGAGCCGGTCCCGCTTCCCAGGTCGTGGATCAGAATCGGACCCGGCGCCAGCTGCCCGGCTGCTGCGAGCGCGAGGTGGCGGGACCGGGCGCGGGCGTCCTCCGGCTCGCGGAGCGCGAGCCAGTCGCTGCTGACCTCGATGACCTCGGTCATCCGGCGCGCCGCCGCTCGGAATCGGCGGCGGCGGTGCGGGGTGGTCCCAGCGCCGTTGCGACGATTCGCGCGGTCTCGGCCCAGGTTCGCCTCCTGGCACGTGAGCGCACCGCCTCCGCCTTGAGCACCGCACGCCGAGGAGGTTCCGCCCACCACCGGCGGAGCACCGCACGCAACGCCACCGGGTCATCGGGAGGGATGAGGATGGCGGCGGTGCTCCCTGCGATCGCCTCGGGCACCCCGCCGACGCGCGATGCCACGACCGGGATCCCTCGTGCGACCGCCTCGGCGGCCACCATGCCGTAGCTCTCGGCGCGCGATGGCACGACCACGAGGTCGGCGGCGTGGTACGCCGCGGCGAGCCGCCGACCGGCGAGCACTCCGTGCAGTCCGATGCGCTCCGTGAGCCCCGCGAATCGGATGGCGTCGGCGGTCCGGTTCGCGAACTCGGGGTCGGCGCTCAGCGAGCCCACGATCGAGCAGCTCCATCCGGGCAGATCGTCCATGCCCGCCAGCGCGTTGACCAGCACGTCCTGGCCCTTGTGAAATGCGACTGCGCCGACGCAGAGCAGGTGGCCCCCGGATGCGGATCCCGTCGCCGCCGGTGCGGCGTCGGTGCCCGGACGAGCGACGACGACGCGATCGGGTTCCGCGAGCGTGCGGGCGACGAGTTCGGAACGGGTCCATTCGCTGGTCGCGATGACACGCCGGGCGGCGTGCAGGGCAAGGCGTTCCCGTTCCGCCGTTCGCGCGCGATCCGGGATACGGGGCAGGGCGCTTGCGACCATGTGCGCCAGCACGACGATCCGAAGCCGCGTCGACTGCGCATCGAGCGCTCGCGATGCCGCGACCGCGACCAGTCCGTCGACCAGCACGACCGTGTCGCGCCGGAGCGCGGACAGCGCGCTCGCGACCTCCCGCCCGCCGTCTGCTGCCACCCGCACCATCCGCACGTCGACGCCCTGTGCTCGGAGGGCATCGCAGATGCGCCGGTCGTAGACGTTGCCGCCGCTGACGCGCTCGTCATCGTCGATGCCGTCGGGCACGAGGAACTGCACCGCTGCGTCCGCCATTCGTCTCACAACGTCCGCTCGTACGTCGCCCAGGCGATGTGGGACTCGTGGAGCGTCACCTCGATGGACGACAGCCGCCCGTCGGCCGACCCGAGTCGTCCATCGGCGACGCGCTCCGCGAGGCGGTCGGCGATCACCTGGCAGAGTCGTTCGGTCGTGGTGTTCATGCCCGCGAACTCGGCCTCGTCGTCGAGGTTGCGATAGGTCAGCGAACCCGTGATCTCGCTGAGCGCCTCGGCCGCGCGCCCGATGTCGACGACCACGCCGTCGCCGTCGAGGTCGCTCGCACGGAACGACGCGTCGACGATGAAGGTCGCCCCGTGCAGGCGCTGCGCCGGCCCGAACGTCGCTCCCGAGAAGCTGTGGGCGACCATCATGTGGTCCCGAACGGTCAGGGTGAAGGTCATTCGGCGTCCGTCCAATCGATCGTGTGGCAGAGCTCCGCGCCCTGCCCCGTCGCGAGCCCTTCCATCACCGCGGGGAGCTCGCTCCAGGGGGAGTCCCCCGTGAGCAGCGCGTCGAAGGCGGGATCCTGCAGGAGGTCGAGCGCGAGCGCCAGCCGGTCGCGCGTCGTGCGCGTGCCGCGGCGACGACGCGCCACGGCGCCCACCTGGCTCGACCGGATCGTCAGGCGGCGCGAGTGGAAGTCGGCTCCCAGTGCGAGCGTCACCGGCCGGTCGCCGTACCAGCTGGCCTCGATCACGTCCCCGTCCGTCACGACGGATGCGAGTGCGAGCTGGAGCCCGGCCTCCGACCCGCTCGTGTTGACGACGAGATCGCGGTCGCCCGGCGCGTCCCCCGGTTCGGCGAAGCGCACGCCGAGTCGGTCGGCGACGGTGCGACGCGACGCGTCGACGTCGACGAGCACCACGTCGAGACCCGGGATGCCACGGGCCAGCCGCGCGATGCTGCATCCGATCATGCCCGCGCCCACGATCGTCACCCGGTCTCCGACCAGCGGGGCGGCATCCCACAGCACGTTCACCGCCGTCTCGACCGCGCCCGCGAGCACCGCACGGCGGGCGGGCACGCCGTGGGGGACGGGGACCACGGCCTCGGCCGGAACGACGAAGCGGGATTGGTGGGGGAACAGCGTGAAGACCGTGCGGCCGCGGAGGTCGTCGGGCCCCTGCTCGACGACGCCGACGTTGAGGTAGCCGTACTTCACCGGGCCTGGAAACCCGCCCTCCTGGAACGGCGCGCGCATCCGCTCGTGCTCGCTGCTCGGCACCCGCCCCTGGAAGACGGAGGTCTCGGTGCCGCGGCTGATGCCCGTGCGGCTCGTCCGGACGAGCACGTCGCCGTCGCCGACCGGGCCGATCGGGGCCCGTCGCATGACCCCGACGCCGGGCCGGTCGATCCAGAACGCCACAGCCTCGAGCAACGGTACGCCTCCTTCGGTGAACCTTCCGGGGATGCCCTACGTGTACATGATGAATATGCTCCGTGAGATGCTCCCTGACAAGGACACGTGATGGCGACCAATGAGGTTCACCTCGCACCGATCGGGCTGGCCGGACTCGGCGGGGCGGGTCTGGCGATGATCTGGGCCGTCGACGGGCTGCCGCCGATCGGCTGGATCGCCGCGCTGGCTTACCTGACGGCGAGCAACGCGCTGTTGCTCGGAGCGCTGCGGCGCGCGCGGGCGTCGCGTCTCGGCTGGGCGAATGCCGTCACGGCGATGAGATCGACCTTGGTCGGCGTCATCACCGGACTGGTCGCCGCGTCCTTCGTCGCCCCCATCCCGGTGCCGCTCCTGATCTGCCTCGTCGTCCCGGCCCTCGTGCTGGACGCGGTCGACGGGTGGATCGCCCGGGGGACCGGGACCACGACGGAGCTCGGTGCGCGGTTCGACATGGAGGTGGACGCGTTCCTCCTGCTCGTGCTGAGTGCGTACGTGGCACCGATCCTCGGGGCCTGGGTGCTCGCGATCGGCCTGATGCGCTACGCCTTCGTCGCCGCCGGATGGATGCTTCCGTGGCTTCGCGGGCGGCTCCCGTACCGCTATTGGCGCAAGGTCGTGACGGCCGCGCAGGGAATCGCCCTCACCCTCGCGGCATCCGGCCTGATCCCCGAGGTCGCGGGTGCG
>NZ_WJSP02000360.1 GCF_009720255.1 Agromyces humi
TACCAGGTGGGGTCGCTCAGCACGACCCGTCCACCACGCGGCTGCTCTGCAGGGCGAGGGGTCGTCGCGGCGCGGCCTCCGCCGCCACGTGCCCGCCGTCATCGGATGCCTCGTGCCCGAGCCCCGGCGTGAACGTCGCGAGCTCGCGACGCCAGTCGCCCACCGTGGCCCGCGATCCGCCACGGGGAGCGGGATCGGCGGGCATGCACCCATGCTCGCACGCGCGGCTGACACGACGCGGCGCCGACCGATCCGTGGATCGGTCGACGCCGCGTCGCTGCTGTGTCAGTGCCTCAGGTCAGGCGTGACCTCCGTGCGGGCCGTGACCGCCATTGCCGCCACCGTGACCGCCATTGCCGCCGCCGTGACCGCCCTTCGCCGGCGCCGCCTCGAACGCCCGCTCGATCTCCTGCGAGAACGTGTTGCCCGCGGCATCCTTCGCCGTCACCTTGAGGTCGATCCACGCACCCGCGTCGGGCACCCGGAGCTTCGCGGTGTACGCCTCGAGGAACGGACGCTCGACCGGGTAGTTGAGCATCGGGGTGGCCGTCGCGGCGCCGGCCGCGGCATCCGCCAGCTTCACCGGCTTCCAGTCGCCCCCGGCGACGCGCATCTCGAGCGTGGCATCGGTGAGCTCCGCCATGCCGATCGCGTCCTCGATGTGGCTCAGCTCGAGGCCGAGCTCGACCGACGTGCCCGCCTTGCGGCCCGAACCGACCGCGCCCGAGGCATCCGCATCGACGTCGTAGTACGCCTGGATCATCGGGAGCGTCTGCGCGGTGTAATCGGCGACCGTGCCGCTCGAGTGGAAGGTCCACTCGGTGACCGTGCGGTTCGAGCCGGGCATGTAGCTGCCGTCGTGGATCGCCGTGTTCAGCACGCGGAACTCGCTCTCGCCCTCGGGGAGGTCGAAGACGGTCGCCGACTGCCACGGCACCGAGGCCCGCAGTTCGCCGTCGACCCAGACGTCCGTGATCTGCGACCGGTCGTCGACGGGTTGGAAGACGTCGAGCGCGCCCGTGTGCTGGGGGCTGCCGCCGTCGGCCCACGAGGGGACGTTGACCTGCGCGTAGTCGCCCTCGCGCATCGGCGCCCAGTACCCGGGCCCGATGAACGGACGCACGATCGGCCCGTAGAAGGTGTCCTCCGAGACCGAGTTCGGCTCGTACGAACGACGCAGGTCGCGCATCTCCCAACTCGCGTCGATCAGCATCGTGCCCTCGTTCCACTCCACCTGGTCGGTGTTGACCCAGTCGGTGCGCTCGAGCCCGCGCTCGGTGCGGAGCATCTGGCCGACTGAGTACTGCGTCACCGGATCGAAGTCCCAGCGGAACTCGCCGATCAGCTCGCCGGTCTCGCCGTGGAACGTCGTGTCGATGCGGGCGAGATCGGTCGGGTGGTAGTCGAGCTCCTCGGGAACCGAGCCGTCGACGAAGCGGAGGATGTCGAAGACCTCCTCGGGCGCTGGCTCGACCTCACCGGCGATCGTGAGCTTCTTCGAGCTAATCGACGTCAGGAGCTTTCGACCCTGGACACCACTGATCGATGCGACGGGCAGGTCGACCTCGCTCAGGTAGTCCTCGCTGCCGACCCAGGTGGTGAACTCGCCGTCGGCGTCGTTCACGATAAGCAGGGCGACGGCACCCGCGGCGAGCGCGTTCGCCGCCTGCATCGACGGCGACACGTCGTTGGAGCGCATCACGACGGCGACCTTGCCGGTTGCCTTCGCCGCGGCGAACTCCTCGACGGTGCCATGTCCGGCATTGACGGCACCGGTCTTGATCGTGGCATCGCGCAGCACCGAGCCGGCCAGCGGGATGAGATCGAGCGTCTCCTTGCCGGCCTTCAGGCCCAGCAGCGGCTGCTCGAGGCGCCAGCGGCTCGTGAACGAGAACGCGTCGGCGTTCGGCGCCGTCATCGGCTGGGCGTAGAACCCGTCGCTCGTCACCGAGTCGATGTAGCTCGTGCTGAACGCGTCGGCGCGCAGGTCGAGGCGGTTGAACCACGGGATGAGGCCGTCGGTGCCGACATCGACCGTGACGGGCTTCGCAGCCCGCGCGTCGAACGCCACCTCGGCGTCGCCGTCGAGCACGAGGTCGGGGTCGCCGACGAGCACGGTCACCGATTCGTCGGCGGCGTGGTCGAGGGTCATGAACGCCATCACCGAGTACTCGCCGTCGGGCAGGCGCATCGTGGACTCGCCGCTCACGAAGATCGGCTCGTACCAGTCGTTGGCCACGTCGTAGAGCACGGCGTAGGTCTCGACGAGCTCGCCGTCGAAGCCGGTCGCGGTGATGGTGAGGTCGTAGCGCTCCTGCTCGGCGATGGTGCCGAGGGCGGTGCGCGCGACGTCCGCGCCATCGATGCTCGCGACGAGTGTGCCCGAGAGCTGCGTGCCCGTCTCGACCTTCGCGGGGTCGACCGTCAGCTCGACCGAGCGGCTCTCGCCGGCCGGGATCGTGAGCTGCTCGGCGGCCATGGCGAGCACGCCCTCGGGCGCGCCGTCGAAGGACGCGTCGAGGTCGAGGACGACCTCGTCGGCTCCACGGTTCGTGTACTCGATCGTGCGCACGACGGGCTCGGGCTCCTCGCCCCAGGCGAGCATGCCGAAGTCGCCCGACCCCGATGCGATGACGGGCGCATCGATCGCGGTCTCGAGGTCGACGACGCCGGAGCCGGCCTCGTACGAGCGCAGCCCGACGTCCTTGGCCGTGCTCATGAGCGCGGCACGCAGCTGGTCGGCCGTGTACTCGGGGTGCTGCTGCTTGAGCAGCGCGGCGGCGCCGGCGACGTGCGGCGTCGCCATCGACGTTCCGCTCATCGCGACGTACGAGCCCTCACCGGCGCTGTCGGCCGAGCGGGCGGCCGTGACGTCCTCGCCGGGGCCGGCGAGCTCGGGCTTGAGCGCGCCCGAGAAGGCGAGCGGGCCCTGGTTGGAGAAGTACGAGAGCGCCCCGGTCGGGTCGGCGACGGAGGCGACGGTGAGCGCCTCGGACGCCGCGCCGGGCGCGCCGATCGCCTCGGGCGCGCCGTTGTTGCCTGCGGCGACGACGAAGAGCGCTCCGGTCTGCTCGGCGATCGTGTCGAGCGCCTCGGACATCACGTCGGTGCCGTCGGACGGCTCGGCGGATCCGAGGCTCATCGACACGATGTCGGCGTGAGCACCGGCCCACTGCATGGCCTCGATGATCCACGAGTCCTGCGTGGATCCTCGCGCGCGCACCCTCGTCGAGCAGCGCGGGTGCGAGGTAGCGCTCGATGACGGATGCCGCACCGTCGACGTACTCGCCCGAGTAGAACGGATCGCGGCCGGCGACGCACTCGCCCCAGGCTTCACCGGCGTCGGTGCGCACGTGCACGAGGAGCACCTCGCGCACGGTCTCGCGGCCGAACGAGGTCTCGAACGGACGCACGAGCGGCACCTCGAGGCGATGCAGCTCGATGCGCTCGATGGTGGGGACGTCGCTGGTCGCGTCGCTCGTCGTGTCGCTCATCATGCCTCCCGGTCGGGGTCGTCGCGCGTGAAGACGTAATCGCCGTTCGCATCGAGGTCGACGCGGAGGCCGGGGTCGGCTGCGAGCACCTCGAACGCCGCACGGGATGCGTCGCGGAGCCGGGCCGCGGCGGCAGGGTCGGCGGCACGAAGGACGAACTTCACCGCGGTCTCGGGGAACCGACCCTCGGACCTCGCGGCCAGGACGGCGCGA
>NZ_WJSP02000361.1 GCF_009720255.1 Agromyces humi
GAGGGCGCCGGTCGCGCGCTCGGCCGCATCATCGCCGGCCAGGGCATCGGGCTCCACCTCGGCGCCCGCCCGTCCTCGGTGGTCGTCGAGGGCGATGCGGTCGCCGCCGTGGAGCTCACCAACGGCCGTCGCATCGACTGCGACCTCATCGTCTTCGCCATCGGCATCAGCCCTCGCGACGAACTCGCCCTCGACCTCGGGCTCGAGCTCGGACCGCGCGGCGGCGTCGCCATCGACACGGCGTGCGCGGCATCCGCCCCCCACGTCTGGGCGATCGGCGAGGTCGCGAGCTTCGAGGGCCGCTGCACCGGCCTCGTCGCGCCGGCCAACGCCATGGCCGAGGTGGTCGCCGACCGACTGCTGGGCGGCGCGGCCGAGTTCACGAGCGTCGACGACGCGACGAAGCTGAAGCTGTCGGGCGTCGACGTCGCGAGCTTCGGCGACGCGCTCGCCCGCACCGAGCAGGCGCTCGAGATCGTCTACGCCGACCCGGCCCGCGGGCTCTACCAGAAGCTCGTCATGACCGACGACGCGAAGACGCTGCTCGGCGGCATCTTCGTCGGCGACGCCTCGCCGTACGCCTCGCTGCGCCCGCTGCTCGGCACGCAGCTGTCGAGCGAGCCGGCCGCCTACCTTTCGGCGTCGGGCATGGAGGCGCCTGCCGGCGACGAGCTGCCCGCCGCCGCCCTCGTCTGCGCGTGCAACAACGTGAGCGCGGGAACGATCCGCGACGCCGTCGCCGGCGGACACGCCGATCACGTCGACGCCTGCACCGACCTCGGCGAGCTGAAGGCCTGCACCCGCGCCGGGACGCAGTGCGGCTCCTGCGTGCCGCTCGTGAAGAAGCTGCTCGAGTCGGAGCTCACGAAGGCCGGCATCACGCCGTCGCGGGCGCTCTGCGAGCACTTCGAGCTCTCGCGCCAGGAGCTGTTCGAGTCGATCCGGGTGCTCGAGCTCACCTCCTTCGACGAGATCATCGCGCGCCTCGGCACCGGGCGCGGCTGCGACGTCTGCAAGCCGGTCGTCGGGTCGATCCTCGCCACCCAGCACGGGTCGTACATCCTCGACGGCGGCCGCGGCGGCCTCCAGGACACGAACGACCGCGCCATGGCGAACATGCAGAAGGACGGCACGTACTCGGTCGTCCCACGCATCCCCGCCGGCGAGATCACCCCCCAGAAGCTCGCGGTGATCGCCCAGGTGGCCACCGACTTCGGCCTGTACACGAAGATCACCGGCGGCCAGCGCATCGACCTGTTCGGGGCGCGGCTCGACCAGCTGCCCGATATCTGGAAGGTCCTGGTCGACGCCGGCTTCGAGTCGGGCCAGGCGTACGGCAAGGCGCTGCGCAACGTGAAGAGCTGCGTCGGCTCGACCTGGTGCCGCTACGGCGTGCAGGACTCCGTCGCGATGGCCGTGCAACTGGAGCTGCGCTATCGCGGCCTCCGTTCGCCGCACAAGCTGAAGTTCGGCGTCTCGGGGTGCGCTCGCGAATGCGCGGAGGCCCGGGCGAAGGACGTCGGCGTCATCGCGACCGACCAGGGCTGGAACATGTACGTCGGCGGCAACGGCGGGTTCCAGCCGGCGCACGCGCAACTGCTCGCGAGCGACCTCGACGACGAGACGCTGCTGCGCTACATCGACCGCTACATCATGTACTACATCCGCACGGCCGACCGCCTGCAGCGCACCGCACGCTGGATCGAGGACGTGGAGGGCGGGCTCGACCACGTGCGCGACGTCGTCGTCAACGACTCGCTGGGCCTGGCCGAGGAGCTCGAGCAGGCCATGGCCCGGCACGTCGACACCTACGAGGACGAGTGGGCGGCGACCCTCGCCGACCCCGACCGGCTCCGACGGTTCCGGTCGTTCGTGAACGCCCCGAACACGCCCGACCCCTCCATCGCGCGGGTGCCGGAGCGCGACCAGTTCCGGCCCGCCACCGCCGAGGAACGTGAGCGCGGCGAGGCCGTGCTCGTGGCCGGAACGACCATCCCCGTGCGGGGAGCCGGCGCGTGACCGGCCGGGTGACCCTCGTCGGTGGCGGTCCGGGGCGTGCCGACCTGCTCACCGTCGCCGCCGTGCGCGCCCTCGGCGACGCCGACGTGGTGCTGTACGACCGGCTCGCTCCCTCCGAGGCGCTCGCGGAGTACGCGCCGACCGCCGAGCTCGTCGACGTCGGCAAGCGGCCCGGCCACCACGCCATCCCACAGCACGAGATCGAGGCGCTCCTCGTCGAGCACGCGCTCGCCGGGCGGCATGCCGTGCGCCTGAAGGGCGGCGACCCCTACGTGCTCGGACGCGGCAGCGAGGAGGTGCTCGCCTGTCACCGCGCCGGGGTCTCCATCGAGGTCATCCCCGGCGTCACGAGCGCCGTCTCGGTGCCCGGCGCAGCGGGCATCCCGTTGACGCATCGCGGCCTCAGCCATCTCTTCACGGTGGTCTCGGGGCACGCGCCGCTCACGGCGACGGAGCTCGAGCACCTCGCCGGACTCGGCGGCACCATCGTGGTGCTCATGGGCGTCAACTCCCTGCCGTCGCTGACGGCCGGACTCGCGCGATTCGGCATGTCGGCCGACATGCCCGTGGCCATCGTCGAACGCGGCTTCCGCCCCGACCAGCGCACGACCATCGGCTCGCTGACCGACATCGTCGTCACCGCAGGTCGCGCCGGCGTGACCTCGCCGGCCGTCGTGGTCGTCGGCGAGGTCGTGCGCCTCGCCCACGACGGCGACGCGAGAGCCGCCGAGCTCATGCAACGCGCCGCCGGATTCGCGGCGGTCGCCTCATGACCGACGTCATCGAGTGCGCGCCGGGCTTCCGGCCCGACCAGCTCGAGGGCTTCCGCATCGGCGTCACGAGCGACCGCCGCTCCGCCGACCTCATCGACGCCCTGGCGAGGCGCGGCGCCCAGGTGCTGCACGCGCCGACGCTGCGCATGGCCAACGCCGTCTCCGACGATCCGGTCATCGCCGACACCCGCGCGATCATCGCCGCGCGGCCCGACGTGCTCCTGGCCACGACCGCCTACGGCGTGCGGCGCTGGTTCGAGGTGGCGGATGCGGCGGGCCTCGGCGAGGACCTCGTCGACGCGCTGTCGGAGACGGCGATCCTCGTGCGCGGGCCGAAGGCGCGCGGAGGCATCCGGGCCGCCGGACTCAACGACGTCGGAATGAGCGCCGAGGAGACGACGGAGTCGCTCATCGACGAGGTGCTCGCCAGCCACCCGACGGGCCTCACCGTGGCCGTGCAGCTGCATGGGTTCCTGAACCCGTCGCAGCTCGACCGCCTTCGCGACGCCCACGACACCGTGCTCACGGTCGAGCCGTACCGGTGGATCGAGACGGACGAGGACGACGACCGGGTCGACCGGCTCATCGACGCGACCTGCTCGGGCGGCCTGGACTGCATCACCTTCACGAGCGCCCCCGCCGTGCACGCGCTGTTCAGCGCCGCCGAGGCGCGCGGGCGCTACGACGACCTCGTCGACGCCATGTGCGGCGCGGTCGTGGCGGCCGCGGTCGGCCCCGTGACCGCTGCACCGCTCGTCGCCGCGGGCATCGTGCCGATCCAGCCCGAGCGCTACCGCATGGGCGCGCTCATCCGGCTCGTCTGCGAGCACCTCGAGTCGACCCGGGTCATCCGCCTCGAGACCCGGCACGGCGCGCTCGCGCTGCGCGGATCCGTGGTCGACGTCGCCGACCGGC
>NZ_WJSP02000362.1 GCF_009720255.1 Agromyces humi
GCCGAGTTCGACGCCGTGCTCCAGCGGCTCGCCGCCCGGTGGGCGGCCGACGACGCGATCGCGACGCTCGTGGACTCGCTGACGGTGCGGATCGTCGCCGGTCCCGACGCGGTCACGGCCGTCTGACCTCCAAGGTTCGCTCGCGGCATCCGCTTCGTTGACCGGATGCCGCGGCCGGAGCAGAATCGAGGAGGCGCGCCCGCCCGCGCGGAATCCAGGTGTCACATGGTCGACTCGAACGACCGCATCGCCGACGCCCATGCCGACGCCGACGCCCATGCCGACGCCGACGCCCATGCCGACGCCGGTGACCTCTACGGCCCGGTGCTCGACGTCGCCGATCGGCATGCCCGCGATTGGCTGTCGCAGGTCGGGGAGCGGCCGATCCCGCCGCGGCTCGGCCTGGAGGAGATCAAGGACCGCCTCGGTCGGGCACTGCCCGAGTCCGGTGAGCCCGCGATCGAGGTGATCGAGCGGCTCGCGGAGGGAGCCGAGCCGGGCCTCATCGCCATCGGCTCGCCGCGCTTCTACGGGTGGGTCATCGGGGGCACGCAACCCGTGGCGCTCGCCGCCGACTGGCTGGTGTCGACGTGGGACCAGAACACCGCCCTGCGTGCCATCTCCCCGGGTGCCGTCGCGGTGGAGGAACTCGCCGAGGAGTGGCTCGTCGACCTGCTCGGGCTCCCGGCCGGCAGCGAGGTCGGCTTCGTGACCGGCGCGACCATGGCGCAGTTCACGTGCATGGCGGCCGCCCGGGACGCGGTGCTGCGGCGCGCCGGGTGGGACGTCGAGACGGCCGGCATGGCAGGAGGCCCGCCGATCCGGTTCATCGTGGGCGAGGAGCGGCACGGCACGGTCGACCTCGCCGGCCGGTACCTCGGCCTCGGGAGCCCCGTCGTCGTGCCGAGCGACGAGCAGGGGCGCATCAGCGTCGACGCCCTCCGGGAGGTCCTCGCTGCGGGCTCAGGACCGGCGATCGTGCTCCTGCAGGCGGGGAACATCCACTCCGGGGCCTTCGACGACTTCGGCCCGGCGATCGCGGCGGCGCATGACGCCGGTGCCTGGGTGCACGTCGACGGGGCATTCGGCCTGTGGGCCGCAGCGTCTCCGCGGCTCCGGCATCTCGTGGCGGGCATGGACGGCGCCGACTCGTGGTCGACGGACGCCCACAAGACCCTCAGCGTGCCCTACGACTGCGGCCTCGCGATCGTGCGCGACGCCCGCCCGCTGCACGGCGCGCTCAGCATGCAGGCGAGCTACCTGCAGGCGACCGAGGTGGGCGCCGACCCGCACGACAAGGTGCCCGAGCTCTCGCGACGCGCCCGGGGCGTGCCCACCTGGGCGGTACTGCGCTCCCTCGGCCGCTCCGGCGTGGCCGGGCTCGTCGAGCGGTTGTCGGATGCCGCGAGCGCGATCGCCGAGGGCGTCTCGGCCCTGCCCGGCGTCGAGGTGCTCAACGACGTCGTCTTCACGCAGGTCTGCATCGCCCTCGACAGCGACGCCGCGACGGAAGCGCTGAGCGCGCGGCTCTGGGACGAGGGCGAGGTGCTCGCGATGACGTCCAGGTGGCAGGACCGCGCCGTGGTGCGCTTCTCGGTGAGCAACTGGCAGACGGATGCCGCCCAGGTGCGCCGCACGGTCGACGCCGTCGCACGCGCGCTGGCCGGCATGCACGCCGAGCAGCGGTGATGTCGGTTCGGAGCCCGACGTCAGGGGCATCCGGTTGAATGGAGGCATGGCCGAGGCGTTGCATGCGTTCTCGCCCGCGACCCGGGCGTGGTTCACCGAGTCGTTCACCGAGCCCACGAGCGTGCAGCGCGAGGCCTGGAGCGCGATCGCACGCGGCGACCACGCGCTCGTGGTGGCGCCCACCGGGTCGGGCAAGACCCTCGCCGCGTTCCTCTGGGCCATCGACCGGCTGCACGCATCCGGGGCGGATGCCGCGACGACCGGCACGAAGGTGCTCTACCTCTCCCCGCTGAAGGCCCTCGGCGTCGACGTCGAGCGCAACCTCCGGGCGCCGCTCGTCGGCATCGCGCGCACGGCGGCGGCGCACGGACTCGAGGTGCCCGAGGTGAGCGTCGGCGTGCGCTCTGGCGACACGCTGCCCGCCGAACGGCGTTCCCTCGTGGCGCATCCGCCAGAGATCCTCATCACGACGCCCGAGTCGCTGTTCCTCATGCTCACGTCGGCGGCGCGCGAGACGCTGCGGGGCGTCGAGACCGTGATCGTCGACGAGATCCACGCGCTCGCCGGCACCAAGCGGGGCGCGCACCTGGCGCTCTCCCTCGAGCGGCTCGATGCGATCACGGCGAGCCCGGTGCAGCGCATCGGGCTGTCGGCGACGGTCCGTCCTCATGAGGAGGTGGCGCGCTTCCTGGCGGGCACGCGCCCGGTGAGCATCGTGGCGCCGCCGAGCGGCAAGCGGTTCGACATCCGGGTGACCGTGCCGGTCGACGACCTGTCCGACCTCGCGACGGAGTCGGGCTCGGGCTCGGTGTGGCCGCACGTCGAGGCGGCGATCCTCGACGAGGTGCTGGCCCATCGGTCGACGATCGTGTTCGCGAACTCGCGTCGCCTCGCCGAGCGGCTCACCGCGCGCCTCAACGAGCTCTGGGCCGAACGGCAGGCCGAGCCGGTGCAGACGGTGGAGACGGTAGAGGCCGTGGCGCCCGTGGCCGTCGGGGCTGGCGACGGCTTCGTCCCCACCGAGGCGGCCGACGGCGTGCTGCCCGTGCGACGACCTCCGGCCCAGGCCGTGGGCGCGTCGGGCATCACCGGCGGGGCCGCGCCGGTGCTCGCGAGATCCCACCACGGCTCCGTCAGCAAGGAGGAGCGCGCGCTGGTCGAGGCCGACCTCAAGGGCGGCCGACTCCGATGCGTGGTCGCGACGTCGAGCCTCGAGCTCGGCATCGACATGGGCGCCGTCGACCTCGTGATGCAGGTCGAGTCGCCGCCGTCGGTGGCGAGCGGGCTCCAGCGCATCGGCCGGGCCGGGCACCAGGTCGGCGAGATCTCCAAGGGCGTCGTCTTCCCCAAGCACCGGGCCGACCTCCTGCACTGCACCGTGGTCGCCGAGCGAATGGTCGCCGGAGCGATCGAGGCGATGCGGGTGCCGACGAACCCACTCGACGTGCTCGCGCAGCAGACCATCGCGGCCGCCGCCGTCGACGAGTGGGACGTCGAGGGCTGGTTCGACCTCGTGCGCCGCGCCGCGCCGTTCGCCACGCTGCCGAGATCGGCCTACGACGCGACCCTCGACCTGCTCGCGGGCCGCTACCCTTCAGACCGGTTCGGTGAGCTGCGGCCCCGCATCGTGTGGGATCGGGATGCCGGCACGATCGTCGGGCGACGTGGCGCGCAACGGCTCGCGGTGACGAGCGGCGGCACCATCCCCGACCGGGGCATGTTCGGTGTCTTCATGATCGGCGAGGCCGGTCCGGGCCGCCGTGTCGGCGAGCTCGACGAGGAGATGGTCTACGAGTCCCGTGTCGGCGACGTGTTCGCGCTCGGGGCGACGAGCTGGCGCATCCAGGAGATCACGCACGATCGGGTCCTCGTCGCGCCGGCGTTCGGCGAGCCCGGGCGCCTTCCGTTCTGGAAGGGCGACGGCATCGGCCGGCCGGCGGAGCTCGGCGAGGCCATCGGCGGCTTCGTCACCGAACTGGCGAACGCCGCACCCGACGCCGGCGTGGCACG
>NZ_WJSP02000363.1 GCF_009720255.1 Agromyces humi
GCCCTGCAACGGGTGTCGCCGTCCGTTGACGGTCACGTCGATGTGATCCATGCACACTCCTTTGTCGGAGTCTACGCCGGGGACTTGCGCCCGATCCGGTGACGCCGGGCACGCATGTGCGCCAAGACGAGGGGATTTGAACCCCTGGTCCCCTTACGGGGACTCCACCGTCGGGAGCGACGCGACGAAGCCGGTCGAGAGCGTCGCGGGCGCGGCATCCGACACCTGCCGTTGCAGGGGCGGGAGGAACGCCCAGCCCGCGGGCGGGATGGGCGGTGGTGACGACGGGCGCGACGGATCGGACGTCGCCGTCGGGGGTGCCGGCGACGGGTCGTCCCGCTGCCACGGCCAGCGCATCAGCGCTCCTCGGAGAGCCTCGTGTTGATCGACGCGATCTCGTGCACGTAGCGCAGGCGCTCCGCGTGCTCCATGTCGAGGATGTCGTCGAGCGACCAGTGGAAGTGGTAGGCGACGTACGCGACCTCCTCATGGATGCGGTCGGCCGAGTACGTCATGATTCCCCCAGGCGACCGCCCGCGAGATCGGCGGTGAACCGGTGCGAGCACTCGGGGCAGGTCACCGCGATGCGCGTGTGGCCCTCGGCGTTCACGCGCCGGTAGAAGTCCTGCAGGAACGCGACATCCGACGCGAACATGTTCTCGATCACCGACGAGTCGATCGAGCCGAGCGAGCCGAGCGAGGTGATCACCCGGCCGAGCAGCACGACCGTCGTGTAGGCGGCGTTCTCCTGCACGCGGGCGTCGTAGAGCGGCAGCAGCTCGTCGCGCGCCGTCGCGAGCCGCATCACGCCGCGCCGATGCACGGTGCCGTCGGGGCCGACGTAGCCGCGCGGGAGCTCGAAGGCGAACTCGGTGCGCATGGCACCGTCGTCCACGAGACCCGCCGGCGCGGCATCCGTCGGTTCGATCCCGGGCCGCGTCGCGATGACGCGCTGCATCACTTCACCTCGGACTCGTCGAAGCAGATCGTGAACTTCTCCGTGGCCTGCTCGGTCGCGCCCGCCTTGAGCGAGTTGACCTCGACGCTGCGCACCC
Source organism: Agromyces humi (assembly GCF_009720255.1). Lineage (GTDB taxonomy): Bacteria > Actinomycetota > Actinomycetes > Actinomycetales > Microbacteriaceae > Agromyces > Agromyces humi. The sequence continues at coordinate 1,056 of NZ_WJSP02000363.1, forward strand.
AGCAGTTGCGGAACTCGTACTTCTTGATGGTGCCGCCCTCGTAGTCGAGGAGCTCGACCGACGCGGTCTTGCGCGCGCCCTTCACGTCGCCCTTCATGACGACGCCCAGCCAGTCGGTGACCGTCTTGGAGTCGGTGAGGCCGCGGGTGACGGTGAACTCCCCCGTCTTCGCGCGGCCGATCAGCTGCCTCGCGACGTACTTGCCGTCGGCCAGCTGCTGCTTGAGTTCGATCTTGTCGACCTCGTTCTTCAGCCCGGAGACCTCCGTCACCTTCGGCAGCTCGATGCCGTCGATGATGACCTTGAAGGCGTAGGCGGGTGAGGAATCGAAGGTATCGGCCAGTGCCATGTCAATCTCCTACTCGTGTCGTGCGGTCGCGCTCGCGCGGTCACGCTCTGCGGTCACTCGGCGACCAGGCTCGTGCCGCCCGAGAACTGCGAGAGCTCGAACACCACGAACTCCGCCGGCTTCACCGGGGCGACGCCGATCTGGCAGACGACCTGGCCGACGTCGATGAGCTCGGCGGGGTTCGTCTCCTCGTCGCACTTGACGAAGAAGGCCTCGTCGGCGGTGTTGCCGAACAGGGCGCCCTTGCGCCACTCGTTGATGAGGAACGCCGAGATCGAGCGACGCAGCTTGCCCCAGAGGGCGGGGTCGTTCGGCTCGAAGACCGCGAACTGCGTGGCGCCGAGGATCGACTTCTCCAGGTAGTTGAAGAGGCGGCGGATGTTGACGTACCGCCAGGCCGGATCGCTCGAGAGCGTGCGCGCACCCCAGACCCGGATGCCGCGACCGGGGAACGCGCGGATGGCGTTGACGCCGATCGGGTTGAGCAGCTCCTGCTCGGTGCGGGTCAGCTGCGTCTGCAGCTCGATGGCGCCGCGGACGACCTCGTTCGCCGGCGCCTTGTGCACGCCTCGCTCGCTGTCGTTGCGGGCCCAGATGCCCGCCAGGTAGCCCGACGGCGGCACGAACCGGTTGCTCCCGGTCGCCGGGTCGAGCACCTTGATCCACGGGTAGTAGAGCGTCGCGAACTTCGAGTCGTAGCCCGCGCCGGTGCGGCGCCACGCGACGATCTCCTGCGCGTTCAGGGCCGGAGGCGGGTCGAGGATGGCGACGCGGTCGCCCATCAGCTCGCAGTGCGCGATGACCGCGAGCTGCACCGCCTTCACGGTCTCGAGGTCGATGGCGCCCTGCTCGTAGGCCGCCATGAGGTCGGGGACGACCACCATGGTGACCTCCTCGATCTCCTCGAGGCCGCTGAAGCCGGTGCGGTCGGCGGCGTTGCCGATGTAGTTCGCCGCGGAGACGCCCTCGAGCACGATGGGCTGTTCCTCGGGCTCCGGCACGGCCAGGTCGAACCGGCCCGGCTTGGGGAGGACGCCGGCGGATGCCGCATCCACCTCCTCGACCGTGACGAGCTTCGACTCCGTGGCGACCTTGGTCACGACGTAGGCGGCGTGGTCAGGCTTCGGCGAGACCTGCTCCCAGACCTCCGGCGCGCGGCCCTCGGCCGTGACGACGACCTTGAAGACGCCGTCCTCCGGCTCCTCGCCGCCCGGATCGGCGATCTCGACGGAGATCGGCTTCGCGTTCGGCGAGGCGTTCTTCGCGGTGAACACGTAGTTGCCGATGGTCGCCGTCTGCGGTCCCGACGCGATGGCCTTCTGCTCCCGCTTGCCGCCCTTGCCGCCCGAGCTCTGCTGGCCCGTGCCGACGCGGACGACGTAGCAGTTGCCGCCGCCGTTCAGGAAGTAGCCGTACACCGAGTACGCGAGATAGGCGCCCGGATAGAGCCCGCCGAACTGGTCGACGAACTGCGTCCAATTGGACACGAGCGTCGGCGAGTTCTCCGGCCCTTTCGGTGCCATCCCGATGAATGCTGCGACCGCGGTGCCGACGCCCTCGATCGGGCGCGTGGCGGCCTCGATCTCCTGCACGTACACACCGGGTGAGAGATAGGTGGGCATCCCCGACTCCTTCGCTGGATTGCGTGATCCAAGCGTCGGTCCGCGGATGCCGCGGCGGGGGGTCCAACCGGACGGGCGTGGGGGTGAGAAGGGCTGCGCGATGGGGCAGGGGGAACCGGGGTCGGCCTAGCCGGCCGACTCCTCCTGCTCCTCCTCGGCCGCCTCGCGCTGCACCCAGAGCCCCTGCACCGGCTCCTCCTCCTCGTCGCCCTCGCGCTGCGCGGTCGGCGCTCCGGCGCCGGAGCCGTCGTCGAGCCGCTGCACCGGGGCCGGTTCGCTCATGACCCTGGCTGCGTTGTCGGCGGCCGCGCGCTCGAAGCGGTCGCCGGGGTCGCTGACGCTGACGCCGCTGCCGGTCGGGGTACCGTCCACGGGTCCCGACCGCTGCTGCACCACGTGGGTGAGCTCGTGCGCGATGGTCGTGCGGCCGGCGTGCGACGACGGGTCGTAGGCGTCGCGCTGGAAGACGACGTTGCTGCCCACCGTGTAGGCGTGCGCGCCGACCGACCTCGCGGACTCGTGCGCCGCGGCATCCGTGTGCACGCGCACGTCGCCGAAGTCGTGGCCGAGGCGCGACTCCATGTCGGTGCGCACGGCGGGCTCGAGCGGCGAGCCGCCCGACGACACCACGTCGAGCACCGGCGAGCGCTGCTCC
>NZ_WJSP02000364.1 GCF_009720255.1 Agromyces humi
CCCGCAGTTCGTCGACCGCCGCCGCGCGCTCGGCCGCGGCTCGCTTCGCCGCACGGCGAGCGTTTCGACGGGCATCGACCAGCGAGGCGATCGCGGCGACGGGTCCCAGCGCTGCGAACGCCAGGGAGAGGGGGGATCCGGTGATCGCCCAGAGCACGACGGCGCCCGCGATCGGTGTCACCGAGGCGAGCCAGGGGAAGCCGGGTGGCGTGGGCGCCGGTGGATGCGCCGGAAGCATCAGTGGCCCGTCGGGGAGGTGCTGCGCGAGGCGCGCCACCGCAGCGGCTGAGTCGGTCGGCGGTGCATCCACCCGCCGATCCGATCATGCTGCACAGCGGATCGGTGCACCGTGGTCGTGCCGGCTGACGCACGCAGCATCCGCTCGCCTGTCGAGGACGAGTGGGCTGCGCCGCCTGCAGGAGGCATGCACCGTCCCGTGGGATCAGGCCACGACGAACGACTGCTCGGCGAGCTCGACCCGACTGCCGCGCGGGACGAGATAGCGCCGTCCCGGCTCGCACCTCACGGCACCGTCATCGGGACGACGCACGATCGTGCCGTTGCCCGAGAATCGATCGGCGATCCACATCACGCCGTCATGTTCGCCGAACTCGAGATGCGTCTTCGAGACGGAGAGCGATCGATCAGCGATCTGCACGAGGTGGTCGAACCGCTCGCCGGGCTGCGGCAGGGGCTTGCGTCCGATGAGGCCCGAGCCGAAGACGGTTCGCGTCTCGCCGGTGCTGAACGCCAGCACGAAGGTCGGGGCTGCGACGGCGTCGGGAGCCGCAGACGCGTCGACGTGCTCCGTCTCGCCGACGGGCGCCTCGCCGTGGGCCATCGAGCCGGCGTCGGCGTGCGCCGGCAGGGCTGGGATGGGTGACGCCCCCCGGAATCCGTCGACCGGGATGCTGATCACGCCGCTGTTGCGTCGTGCGGGGCGCTCGATCGCCGTCGTGTCGCCGGGACGCGGGTCGGACCGTCGACGCGACTCGGGCGTGGCGCTCGTGGAGCTGCCGCAGTCGCCGCAGAACATCGCCCCCTCGGGAAGCTCCGCTCCGCAGATCCGGCACGTCACGGCTTGCCTCCTCTCCGCGTGACAGCGTACCCGCCGAGTGAGGTCAGCGAGATCGCCGCACGCAGACGTTCGAGGCGGGTGCGGGGAGCGCCCAGCCGTTCCTGGAGCTCGTCCACGACGTCCCACACCCGCTCATCGTCGCCGTCGGTCGGACCGTCGGGCGCGAAGACCGCCCGATCCACGACGGAGGCCAGCACGAGCGGCGCGAGCCCGCCGACGGTGGCCGCCTGTTCCGCCCGGGTGGTGTTCGGACGGATCGGATAGCCGTAGTCGGCCGCCGTGTCCGCGAACTCCTGCCACCCGCCCTCGATGCGCTCCACGGGTGTCGGCGCCCGGCGCCGCACTCGGCGACGGCGGATCTTGGCCACGATGACGGCGAGGAACGGGCTGATCAGCAGGGCGAGTCCCAGCGCCGCGAACCCGGCGATCGTGAGTCCGGCGAGCAGCGCGGCGACCCACGGCTCGGCGCTGTCATCGGGCTCGTCCAGTGAGAGGTCGGGATCCGAGTCGAGCTCATCCACGGGCGTGCGCTCGGCCGGAGGCGGGAGGGCGGACTGCGGCCGCGACACGACGGTGGGCTGGTCGGGTTCGCGCTCGGGGATGTCACGGACGTCGGGGTTGGGGTCGACCGGGATCCAGGCGCCGTCCGAGGTCTGGATCTCGATCCAGGCCTGCCGGTCGCGGCTCTGGAACACCACCGTGCCGTCGTCGTCGGGGTCGGCGCCCGTGTCGCCCTCGGCGGCGGCATCCGCGGCATCCGACGAGGGGAGGTATCCCACCACTACGCGGGCCGGGAAGCCGATCTCCCTGGCCATCAGGGCCGCGGCGACCGCGTACTGCTCGCCGTCGCCGAGCATGGGGCGCGCGGTGGCGAGCTCGTCCAGTCGGTCGAGCGCGTGACCGGAGCGGCTCGACGGCTCGTCCCCGACGCCGTGGCTCACGTACCCGTCGCGCTGGAACCCGTTGACCACGTCGCGGAGCCGCTCGCCCGGCTCCTCCGACGCGGGCGCCCACAGGTCGAGGAGCTCCGACAACCGGGCCGGCAGATCTGGTGCGGCGGGGAGCACGCTGGTGCCGGGGCTGAGCTCTGCGAGCGCCTCGGACCGCACGGGGGTCACCGATCGCGCTGTGTAGCGATCACCCTGTTCGAGCCCGGCCCTGATCGCCCCGGTTCCCGTGACGTCGTTGTAGAAGAAGCCGTCCGCGAGGACTTCCGCGCGTGGCCCCGCGAAGGTGATGCGCTCGAGCTGCCCGATGCCCGGCACCCACACATCGGAGTACCCGAGCACCTCGACCTCGATCTCGGTCTGCTCGCCGTCGACGTCCGTCTGGTCGAGGCGGTACGGCACGCGGGTGAATCGTCCGGACTCCGCCGAGCCGTCGGTCCCGCCGACGGAGTACACGATGCCGTCGTAGGTGTCGAGGGCCGCGATCCGCAGCCCGCTCCCCGGCGGCAGGCCCCGCACCGCCAGCATCTCGACGTCGGCGACCTCGGGCTCGAACGCAGAACGGAAGCCGGCGAGGGGGCTCTGCTGCGCACGCGGCTCGAACGGCGGCTGGACTTCGGCGCGCACGACGCTGCGCGCCGGCATGGGCAGGGCGACGGATGCCGCGGCCGAGCCGATCAGCGCCACGGCCACGATCGCCGACGCCCCGAGGACACGGCGGGCATCGGCGAGCGCCGCCTCGACGGGTCGGCCGCTCGTGATGGCCCGGCGGTCGGCGATGGCCACGCGCACGAGCCAGGCCACGGCCGTGATGAGGAAGACGAGACCCGTCTCGACGGCGAGGGCCGCATGCACCACGCCGAGGGCGATCCCGGTGAGGAGCAGGACGGCCGGGGGGATGATGGCTGCGGCCGGCCGCCGGCTCCGCAGCGCGATGGTCACCGCGCACGTCGAGGCCACGAGGCCGAGCAGGAAGGGCGGGACGAGCAGCGCCTGGTACGAGCCGACGGGCACGGCGATCGTGACGAGCTGCTTCCACGACAGGGCGGCGCCGGCGATCAGCTCGACGAGGCCCTGCGGGCTGGGGATCACTCCCCCGATGGCCCGGCTGGGCACGGCAACGGGCACGCCGAGCAGCAGGTAGGCGCCGAACAGGGCGATCACCACGGCCCAGGCCGGCCAGCGGAAGGTTGCGCCGGCGATGCCGATGGCCGACCCCACGACGATCGCGACGCCGGCGGCGACGAGGAACGCCGTGCTCTCGTAGATCGGCCACCACGGGATCATCGCCGCTGTGAGCATGGCGACGAGGAGCGCGAGGCTGATCGCGGTCGACCAGAACCGCCGCGTCGGCGCCGACCGGCGTGCCGTGCTCATGTGACCGACGCCGATCTCGCCAGCATGGAGCGGAGGTCCTCGAGGTAGCCGATGCCGAACACGGTCAGGCCGGCCACGGTGCGAGCGGTCGCCTCGCCCTCGGGCGAGCACTGCACGGCTACGGCCTCGAGGCGATGGATCTCGCCGCGGTACGGCGACGTCTGTCGCTACTACCCGTCCTCACGAACTTCCGGCTATCCCACCATTGACGTGCGGGCCGTTCCGGTTCTGCCGGCACCGCATCCCCAGGCAGCGTCGGATAGACAGGAACCTGCGG
>NZ_WJSP02000365.1 GCF_009720255.1 Agromyces humi
CTCGCGCGCACGCCACCGCCCCATGGCCGTAGGCGTTCGCCTTGACCACCGCCATCACCTCCGCGGGAGCCACGCGGCCGGCGAGCCGGCGGACATTGTCCTCGATCGCCCGAAGGTCGACGACGGCCTCGCGGAACGGCCGCGTCGCGGCATCCGGTGCCGACTGGTCCACCCCCGTCATCGCGAGCCGCCGCCGGCGGACTCGAGCACCACGAACGCGCTGGCGATGCCCGCGTCGTGGCTCATCGAGAGGTGCACGTGTTCGATGCCGAGGCGACGGACGTGCTCGGCGAGGCCACCCGAGAGGGCGAAGTCGGGGTTGCCGTCGGGATCCTGCACGACGCGCATCTCATGCCAGCGAATGACCGCGTGGCCACCGAGCGCCTTGATGAGCGACTCCTTCGCCGCGAACCGCGCGGCCAGCGACCGGGCCGGCCGATCGCGTTCGCTCTCGGCGAACAAGCGCTCGACGAGCGCCGGCGTACGCGTGATCGACCGCTCGAACCGAGCGATGTCGACCACGTCGATGCCGATCCCGACGATCACGGCGCCTCCTGCTCCCGGGTCACTCCACCGTCACGGACTTCGCGAGGTTGCGCGGCTGGTCGACGTCGAGGCCCTTCGCCTGCGCGAGCTCCATCGCGAACACCTGCAGCGGCACGACCGCGAGCAGCGGCTCGAACAGCGGCGCGGCGAGCGGAATGCGGATGACCTCGTCGGCGAACGGGAGCACCGCGGCATCCCCCGCCTCGGCGATCGCGATCACGCGGGCGCCCCTGGCACGGATCTCCTGGATGTTCGACACGACCTTCGGGTGCAGGTTCGCCGAGCCGCGGGGGCTGGGCACCACGACGAAGACCGGCTGTCCAGGCTCGATGAGGGCGATGGGCCCGTGCTTCAGCTCGCCGGCGGCGAAGCCCTCGGCGTGGATGTAGGCGAGCTCCTTGAGCTTGAGCGCCCCCTCCAGTGCGATCGGGTAGCCGACGTGGCGCCCGAGGAACAGCACCGAGCGGGTGTCGGCCATCCACCGCGCCAGCTGGCCGACGCGCTCCGCCTGGCCCAGCACCGTCCCGAGCTTCTCGGGCACCGCCTGCAGCTCGGCGAGCTGGGTGCCGAGGTCCTCGTCGGAGAGGGTGCCGCGCACGCGGGCGAGGTGAAGGCCGAAGAGGTAGAGCGCGGCGATCTGCGCGACGAACGCCTTGGTCGACGCGACCGCGACCTCGGGCCCGGCGTGGGTGTAGACGACGGCGTCGGACTCGCGCGGGATCGTCGAGCCCTGCGTGTTGCAGATCGAGATCGTGCGGGCACCCATCTCGCGGGCGTACTTCACCGCCATGAGCGTGTCCATGGTCTCGCCCGACTGGCTGATCGAGACCACCAGCGTGCCCTCGTCGAGCACCGGCTCCCGGTACCGGAACTCATGACTGAGCTCGACCTCGACCGGCACGCGAGCCCACTGTTCGATGGCGTACTTGGCGACCATGCCCGCGTAGGCCGCCGTGCCGCATGCGATCACGGTGATGCGTCGGATGCCGCGCAGCTCGTCGTCTCCGAACGACTCGAGCTCGGGGATGTGCACCCGACCCTCGCTGATGCGACCGCGGAGGGTGTTGGCCACGGCGTCGGGCTGTTCGGACACCTCCTTGCGCATGAAGGACGACCAGCCGCCCTTCTCGGCGGCCGACGCATCCCACTCCACGTCGAACGGCTCGACTTCGACGGGATCGCCGGCGAAGTCCGTCACGGTGGCGCCGTCTGCGGTGATCGTGACGATCTGGTCCTGCCCGATGGCCACCGCGCGCTTCGTGAACTCGACGAACGCGGCGACGTCCGACCCGAGGAAGTTCTCCCCGTCGCCGAGCCCGATGACGAGCGGCGAGTTGCGCCGGGCACCGACCACGACGCCCGGCTGGTCGCGGTGGACCGCGAGGAGCGTGAAGGCGCCGTCGAGTCGCGACACGGTCGCACGGAACGCCTCGGTGAGCTCGCCGATGCGGCGGTACTCACGGCCGAGCAGGACCGCCGCGACCTCGGTGTCGGTCTCGCTCTCGAACGTGTAGCCCTCAGCGACGAGCTCGTCCTTCAGCTCGGAGAAGTTCTCGATGATGCCGTTGTGGATGAGCGCGAGGCGGCCCTCATCGCCCAGGTGGGGATGCGCGTTGCGGTCGGTCGGCCCGCCGTGCGTCGCCCAGCGGGTGTGGCCGATGCCCGTGCCGCCGCGGTGCAGCGGGGTGGCCTCGAGATCGTCGGCGAGCACCTGCAGCTTGCCGGCGCGCTTCGCGGTCTCGATGACGCCGTCGTCGTCGACGATCGCGACCCCCGCCGAGTCGTATCCGCGATACTCCAGACGGCTGAGGCCAGCCATGAGCACGTCGAGGCTGTTGCGCTCTCCGACGTACCCGACGATTCCACACATAGGGGCGATTCTACTGGCGGCCCACTGGGCAGGTCCCCCACGGCGACCCGGATCGGCGCCGACACTAGACTGACACGGTGCTGGATCCGCAGAGCCCGTCGTCGCACGTCGCGCAGATCTCGCCCTTCATCGAACTCGGCCGGGCGGACTGGGCCGCGCTCGCCCCATCGATCCCCTCGCCGCTGCGCGAGACCGAGATCGTGCAGCTGCGCGGGCTCGGCGAGCCGCTCGACCTGCGCGAGGTCGCAGAGGTCTACCTGCCGCTGAGCCGCCTGCTCAACCTCTACGTCGGCGGCACGAAGTCGCTGCACGACGTGACGAGCGAGTTCCTGCGCGAACGCGTCGAGGCGACGCCCTTCGTGATCGGCGTGGCGGGGTCCGTCGCGGTCGGCAAGTCGACGATCGCGCGGCTCCTCCGCGAGCTGCTCGCCAGGTGGGAGCACACGCCGCGCGTGGAGCTCGTGACCACCGACGGCTTCCTGTTCCCGAACGCGGAGCTCGAGCGCCGCGGCCTGATGGCGCGCAAGGGGTTCCCCGAGTCGTACGACCGACGGGCGCTCCTGCGGTTCGTCAGCGAGGTCAAGGCCGGCGCCGCCGAGGTGCGCGCCCCGTTCTATTCCCACCTCGCCTACGACATCGTGCCCGACGCGCAGGTCACGGTCCGCCGCCCCGACGTGCTCATCATCGAGGGCCTGAACGTGCTGCAGCCGCCCGGGCCCGGGCACCGCCTGGCGGTGAGCGACCTCTTCGACTTCACCATCTACGTCGACGCACGTACCAGCGACATCGCCCGCTGGTACGAGGAGCGCTTCCTCAAGCTGCAGCGCGGCGCGTTCTCGAACCCGCGCTCCTACTTCCACCGGTACGCGAGCCTGACGGAGGCGGAGGCCCGCCAGCGGGCAGGCGAGATCTGGCGGTCCATCAACGAACCGAACCTGCTGCAGAACATCCGGCCGACCCGCTCGCGTGCGTCACTGGTGCTGCGGAAGAGCGCCGACCACACCGTGTCGAGCGTGCTGCTCCGCAAGCTCTGACGGGCCGGCCGGGGCCGGTTCAGCGGGCCACGCGGCGCGACGGTGCCGGTTCAGCGGGCCACGCGGCGCGACGCGCTCGTCAGACCGTGAGTCGTTCGCGCACGACCTCCGCCAGTGCGGCGGCGTGGCGTTCGGCCGTCTCCTGGTCGGCGGCCTCGACCATGACCCGCACCATCGGCTCGGTGCCCGACGGGCGCAGCAGCACGCGGCCCGTGTCGCCGAGCCC
>NZ_WJSP02000366.1 GCF_009720255.1 Agromyces humi
GCGCCGTGAGCGTGGTGCGCAGTCACGACGCCCCGGTCGCGCGCCGCGGTCAGAACGCGACGCCCTCCGCTGCATCGGGGCCGTCGGAGCCGTTCGTGTCGGGGTCGGTGTCGTCGGGGCCGGGACCGGGAGCGTCGGGGTCCCGCTGCGACGCGGCATCCGGATCCTCCTCCGGCTCGAACGTCGTCGGCTCGCCCGCGCCGACGCCCACGCCGTCGGGTTCGTTCGGGATCGTGCCCTCGCCGCCGAGGCCGTCGGGCTTCTTCGTGCCCTCTGGGTCGTGGTGCGCGGATGCGTCGCTCATGATGTGTCTCCTCCCCCTGACCTCCTCACGATCACACGCCCGTCGCCCCGCCGGCGCGGGGTTGACACGCACGACAATGGACTCATCGACGAAGGAGGGCCCGCATGACCGACGGAACCGTGGTGACCGAGGCCGACCTGACGTGGCTCCGTCGATGCGTGGACCTCGGCACGGCGGCGCGCGCCCGGGGCGACCACCCCTTCGGGTCGCTGGTCGTCGCCGCCGACGGACGCACGGTCGAGGCGATGAACTCGGTGGTCACCCACGCCGACCCGACCGGGCATGCCGAGACGAACGTCGTGCGCGCCGCGGCATCCGTGCTGCCCCCCGAGGTGCTCGCGACGAGCACGCTGTACACGAGCACCGAGCCCTGCGCGATGTGCGCCGGCGCGATCTACTGGAGCGGCATCGCCCGGGTGGTCTACGCCCTCGGCGAGGACTGGCTGCGCGACATCGTCGCCGAGCAGGAGGGCGTGCCCACCATGGCGCTCCCGTGCCGCGAGGTGTTCGCCCGCGGCGGCCGGACGGTCACGGTCGCGGGGCCGGCCGACCTGCCCGAGGCCACGACGCTGCACGACGGCTTCTGGGGCTGACGCCGCCGCTCGGTCGGGAGGAGATCTGCGCCGGAGGCGGTCTCCACCCCGCATCCCGTCCTCCCGCGGTGCGCTTCTCCTCCGCCGGCGAGGCCCAGGCCGTCGGCGCGCTCAGCGCCGCGGGATGGTCGAGCCGCGGATGACGAGCCGCACGGGCTGGTACTCGGTGCCCGAACGCAGCTCGTCGTCGAGGGCGGTGAACACGCGCTTCGCCGCGGTGCGCCCGAGCTGCTGCAGGTTGGCGTCGATGCTCGTGAGCTCGGGACGCGAGTTCGTGGCGAGCACCTCCCAGTTGTCGTAGCCGATGACGGCGACGTCCTCGGGCACGCTCCGGCCCAGGTCGCGGAGCGTGTCGAGCACGCCGCGGGCGATCTGGTCGGAGCCGCACACGATGCCGTCGACCTCGGGATGCTGCGCGAGGAGCATCGCCGTCGCGTCGCGGCCCCAGTGCTCGCTCCATTCCGAGAACATCGGCTCGCCGACCAGTTCGAGGCCGGCGGCCCGGAGTCCGTCGCGCACGCCGAGCAGGCGGTCCTGGGCCGCGGCGTAGGCCGGGTCTCCGGTGATGTGCGCGATGCGCGAACGCCCGCATGAGACGAGATGCTCGACGGCCAGGCGCCCGCCGGCGCGGTTGTCGGGCGTGATCGACAGGTCGGCGGGGTCGTCGGACGGGGCGTAGGCGTACACCACCGGCACCGGCAGGTCGTGCCCGAGCGACGGCCGCGGGTCGGTCTGACGGCCGACGACGATGATCCCGTCGACCCTGCGGTTCAGCAGCGCCTTCAGGTGGTGCTGCTCTCGGATGGCGTCGCCGCGCGCGTCGCAGAGGAACACGTTGACCTGGCCCGCGCCGAACGCGTCCTCGGCGCCCATGAGGATCGGGATGACGAACCGGCCCTCGAGGTCGCTCGTGAGCAGGCCGACGGTGCCGGTGCGCCCGGCGAGCAGGCTGCGGGCGAGCTGGTTGGGCGTGAACGAGATCTGCTCGGCGGCCTCGAGCACGCGACGGCGGGTGGCCGGTGCGACCTCGTCGCGGCCGTTGATGGCCTTCGAGGCGGTGGCGATCGAGACGCCGGCGAGCTTGGCGACGTCGCTGAGCGTCGACGCCCGCCCGCCGCCCGGGTGTTCCACTCGCGCCATCGCGGCCCCCTTCTGTGTCGGAAACCTTACCGGATTCTGCTCTTGACGCCTTTGGTTTCCCCAGAGTAACGTGCCGAAAAGCATTTCGGAATTTTCGCAGCATCGCTGAGCCGGAGTGTCGCAGCACCGGGCTTCCCCAGCCCGCTCAACGACGAGTCAGAGGAGAGACCATGAGCAGCACCACCCGCCGGATGCGAAGAATCGCCGGCGTCCTGGCCGCCGGCGCACTGCTGGTCGGCGTGTCCGCCTGCGCGGCCGACAGCGAGCCCGCGAGCAACCTGTCGGACGCCGGCCCCGAGGGCGTCGACGACGGGTCGACGCTCACCCTCTGGACGCGCGCGCCCCTCGAGAAGCAGGCCAACCTGCTCGTCGACGCCTACAACGAGAGCCACGAGAACCAGGTCGAGCTCACCGTCGTGCCGAACGACGACTACGTCGCCAAGGTCGGTGCCGCGGCCGGATCGAACGGCCTGCCCGACCTCTTCGCCGCCGACATCGTGTACGTGCCGAACTGGGTCGAGCAGGGACTCTTCCAGGACCTCACGGCGAACATCGACGGACTCGACTTCAAGGACGAGATCAACCCCGGACACCTCTCGGCCGGCACGCTCGACGGCAAGGAGCACGTGCTGCCGTTCGTGCTCGACCTCTCGATGCTGTTCTGGAACAAGGAGCTCGCGACCGAAGCCGGTCTCGACGCCGAGGCGGGCCCCGCGAACCTCGAGGAGTACGCCGAGTGGGCGAAGGCGATCCAGGCGCTGAACAAGCCCGACACCTACGGCACCGCCACGGGCCTGAACTGCGGCGGATGCCTCGTCTTCACGTGGTTCCCGAGCGTCTGGGCCGACGGCGAGCAGGTCATGAACGAGGACGGCACCGAGTCGCTGCTCGCGAGCGACACGGCCAAGGAGATCTACGCCACCTGGAAGGACCTCTGGGACTCGGGCGCCGTGCTCCCCTCGTCGCAGGACGAGGCCGGCCCCACGTGGACCGCGGGCTTCACCGAGGGCAAGGTCGGCCTCATGTTCTACCCGGCCACGCTGCTCTCGTCCACCCCGTTCGAGGCCGGCGTCTCGGGCATCGTCGGACCTGAGGGCGGCGCCTCCACGTTCGTCGGCGGCGACGGCATCGGCATCTCGAAGGATTCGAAGAAGTCGGCGCAGGCGTGGAACTTCCTCAACTGGATGATGTCCGAGGAGGCCCAGGTCGGCGTGCTCGCGAAGGACAAGGACGTCGTCTCGCGCGGCGACCTCTCGAGCAACGAGTACTCCGACGCCGACCCGCGCCTCGTCACGATCAACGAGGTGGCCGCGAACGGCGACACCCCGGTCGCGATCCACTTCCAGGAGGCGTTCAACGCGCCGAACAGCCCGTGGCTGACCCTGGTGCGCGACGCCGTGCTCGGCGACGGGGCATCCGTCGACGCCGACAACGACGAGATCACGGCGGTGCTCTCGCAATAGACGGATGCGGGCAGCCGGCGCCGATCGCGAGGTCGGCGCCGGCCGCCCGCACCAACGCACCACGCAGGCGACCCGCACGAGACCCCCGCACCACACGAAAGGCCCGAACATGACCGCCCTGGCCCCTCCCGCCGAGACGGCGTCGCCGCCGAGGCGCTC
>NZ_WJSP02000367.1 GCF_009720255.1 Agromyces humi
CGCGGCCATGCCGCTGCCGAACGCGACGGCGCCGTCGGTGCCCTCGAGGCCCGCGAGCGACTCCTCGAAGCGGGCGACGCCGGGCTGCCAGAGGCGCTGGTAGACCGCCGACCGGCCCTCGCCGAGGTCGTGGCCGGTCGCGAGCTCCTCGTACGAGAGCCCGCCGGTCTCGACCGAGGGCAGCGGGTTGGTGGTGGAGAAGTCGATGACGGGCACGTGGGATCCGCTCGCCCGGACTCCGCTCATGCCGCCGTGGACGGCGCGGGTCTCGAACTGCGACGACGATGTCTGCATGCCTTGAATGAAGCAGAAGCTGTGACGATCGGCAAATCGTCATGCACGATCTAGTGCGCTACGCTTGAAACCTCGAAGCATCTGCAAAAGCTGAGATCAGGGAGGCCCGACGATGGCGCAGAAACCCGAACTCGACCGTGTCGACCGAGCGCTGCTGCAGGCACTCTCCACCAACGCCCGCGCGTCGGGCGCGGCCCTCGCCGCCGAGGTCGGCGTCGCAGAGTCCACGGTATCGCTCCGACTGCGCCGGCTGCAGAGCCTCGGCACGGTGCGCGGATACCGGGTCGACGTCGACCTGGCGTCGCTCGGCGTGTCGCTGCAGGCGCTCATCGCCATCCGACTGGTGAAGCACGACCGCAGCGAGATCGACGCGTTCCGCGCCCAGGTTCCGCACCTGCCCGGCGTGCTCGGGGTGTTCCACATGGCCGGCGCCGAGGACTACCTGCTCCACGTGGCCGCTCGCGACGCAGAGGAGCTGCGGGAATTCGTGCTGGCGCACCTCACGGGGCATCCGGCGGTCGCCCACACCGAGACCAACCTGATCTTCGAGCACGTCGACGGCGACGGCTGGAACAAGCTCGTCGGCTGATCCGCCCGCCGGGCCGGCTCAGCCGATCGAGGTGCCGAACGCGAGGCCCAGCACGTAGGTGACCGCCGCTGCGCCGAGGCCGATGCCGAGCTGCCGCAGTGCCCGCTTCAGCGGCGAAGCGCCCGAGAGCAGGCCCACCGTCGCACCGGTGGCCAGCAGGGCGACGCTCACGAGCACCGTCGCGGTGATGATCGCCGCGGTGCCGCTGAGGCCGAAGATCCAGGGCAGCACGGGGATGAGCGCCCCGGAGGCGAAGAACAGGAAGCTCGAGATCGCCGCGGCGAGCCCGGTGCCGACGGCTTCGTCATCGTGGGCGACCACGGCGAGCGCATCGGTCGGCGTCGACGACTGTCCCGCCGCCTGCACGCGCGCCATCACCAGTGCGGCGTGTTCTCGCGATTCGGCGTCGTCCATCCCGCGTGCACGGTAGACGAGCGCCAGCTCGTTCGCGTCGATGTCGAGGTCCACGAGCGCCTCGCGGGCGGTCGGGTCGGGGGCGGATGCCTCCAGCAGCTCGCGCTGCGACCGCACCGACACGTACTCGCCCGCCCCCATCGAGAGTGCGCCGGCGAGGAGACCGGCGATGCCCGTGAACAGCACCACGGAGGCGGGAACGCCGGTCGCGCCGATGCCGAGCACGAGGGCGAGGTTCGACACGAGTCCGTCGTTCGCGCCGAACACCGCCGCGCGGAACGTCCCGGCGAGCCGGCGCCGGCCACGCGCCGCGAGGCCCCGCACGACCTCGCCGTGGATGCGCTCGTCTGCCGCCATGGCCGGCGTCGCGTCGGGGTCGGTCGCGTACGGCGACCGCGCCTCGGCCCGCTGGGCGAGGGCGAGCACGAAGATCGAACCGAACCGCCGGGCGAGGGCACCGAGCATCCTGGTGCGCACGTCGGCGCGGACCACCTTCGAGTCGTCGCCGCCGAGGAGCGCCAGCCAGTGCGCCTCGTGACGGCCTTCGGCGGCGGCCAGCGCCAGCAGGATCTCGCGCTCCTCGCCGTCGCGTCGCGCGGCGAGCTCGCGGTACACCGCGGCCTCGGCCCGTTCGTCCGCGAGGTAGCGCCGCCACCTCGCCCGGTCGGCGTCGGTCGTCGTGCGCCGTATGTCGTCGCTCATCTGCTCCACATCCTGCCCGGGAGCGCCCGACGGTGACCCGGATGCTCCCGCCCCATCACGTCGCGGCCGCCTGCACGGCCTCCGCCACGATATCGGCGACGCAGGGGGCATCCGCTCGATTCGTCGGGATTGGCAGGATTTCGGACCACCGAACCGGACGCGTCGGGGAGGTGCCGCCGATCAGCCCTCGCGGGGCGCCGTCACGAAGTCGATGAGCTCCTCGACCCGGCCGAGCAGTGCGGGCTCGAGGTCGCCGTACCCGCGGACGCGGCCGAGGATGTGCTGCCACGCGCGCGCGATGTCGGCCTGCTCGGCGTGCGGCCAGCCGAACGCCTCGCACACGCCGTGCTTCCACTCGGTGCCGCGGGGGATCACCGGCCAGGCGTCGCGGCCGAGGCGGGCCGGCTTCACGGCCTGCCAGACGTCGATGAACGGATGCCCCACGACGAGCACGTGGCGTCCGTGGCGTCCGCGCGCGACCGAGTCGGCGATGCGCTGCTCCTTGGAGCCGGGCACGAGGTGGTCGACGAGGATGCCGGCGCGCCGTCGGGGTCCGGGCTGGAACTCGTCGAGCTGCGCGGCCAGCACGTCGACGCCCTCGAGGTACTCGACGACGACGCCTTCGACGCGCAGGTCGGCGCCCCACACCTTCTCGACGAGCTCGGCGTCGTGGCGGCCCTCGACGAAGATGCGGCTCGGCAGGGCGACGCGCGCGGGCGCCTGCTCGACGGCGAAGGAGCCCGACGCCGTGCGGATCCGGCCGGCCGGTGCCTTCGGTGCGGGGGCCGCGAGCTGCACCGCCTCGCCGTCGATGAGGAACCCGTGACCGAGGGGGAACATGCGCCGTCGTCCGAGGCGATCCTCGAGCGTGACGGTTCGCTTGTCGGCGGCGACCACGGCCCCGCAGAATCCGTCGGCGGCGAGCTCGACGACGAGGTCGCGCTCCACGGCCACGGTCGGGATGACGCGTCGACCCTGTGCCCGCCAGTCGCCGGCGAGCACGTCGGCGCCGTAGCGGTCGGGTCCGTTCGGATCGTGGGTCGCAGTCGGCACCGGTCGAGGCTAACGGAAGTCGCGTGAGCGGGTGGGTGCCGACACGGTGAGACGCTCGAAACGGTCGGCGACGAGGTTGGTGACCCCTTCGGGCGAGCGTTCGAGGATGCCGCGCACGATCAGCGCCGGCGCCTCGCGCGCCAGTCGGCGATACCTGGTCCAGACGCCCACGCCGGCGATGACGTTGAGCGTGCCGGACTCGTCCTCGAGGTTCATGAAGGTGATGCCGCTGGCGGTGGCGGGGCGCTGCCGGTGCGTGACGACGCCGCCGACCTCGATGCGGCGGCCGCTCTCGGCGTGTCGCAGGAGGTCGATGCGGATCGCGCCGCGCTCGTCGAGCTGCCCCCTGATGTGCCGGATCGGGTGGTCGTCGGGGGAGATGCCCGTGGCCCACAGGTCGTAGACCACCTGCTCGGCGGGGCTCAGCATCGGCAGGAGGGGCGGTTGCACGACGACGATCGATCCGGCGAGGTACTCCTCGCGGTCCTCGGCGGCCTCGCCCGCGAGCCAGAGCGCCTCGCGACGCTGCAGGCCGAAGACGTCGAACGCGCCGGCCGCGGCGAGCGCCTCGAGCTGCTCGGCGTTGAGGCC
>NZ_WJSP02000368.1 GCF_009720255.1 Agromyces humi
GGTGAGGGTGTTCAGCATCCGGATGGTGTTCCGGGCGGTCTTCCCCGTGGTCAGTTCGTCGTCGACGAGGACCACGGTCTTGGATCGGTCGTCGAGCGCTCCACGGTCAGCCGGGGTGTGGTAGTGGCCGGAGAACTTCACGAGCACGTCGCGGCCCGTGAATCCGCGGGCGAGGCGGATGGCGCTCATGGTCGCCTCGGTGCCGGTCGACACGAGGCGCAGCTGCTCGACGGGTCCGACGCGGCCCTCGACGAGCTCGGCGAGCTCGGTCTCGGCGGGCGTCGACGAGCCGAACGAGAGACCGCGGCTCGCGGCATCCGTCACCGCCTCGATGACCCGCGGATCGGCGTGGCCGAGGATCGCCGGGCCCCATCCGGCGACGAGGTCGACGTACTCGCGACCCTCGACGTCGGTGACGTACGCGCCGCGGGCGCTCACGAGGAAGCGCGGCGTGCCGCCCACCGAGCGGAACGCGCGCACGGGCGAGTTCACGCCCCCGGGGATCGCGGCCTGCGCGCGGGCGAAGAGCCCGGCATTCGTGGTCTCGGTGGTGGTCATGCTGCGTGCGGCGTTCATGCGAGGTCTCCGTCTCGGATCCAGTCGGCGAGCTCGACGGCCCAGTAGGTGAGCACGGCATCGGCGCCGGCGCGGCGGATGGCGCGCACCGACTCGATCACGGCGCGCTTGCGGTCGATCCAGCCGTGCGCGGCGGCGGCCTCGATCATCGCGTACTCCCCCGACACCTGGTAGGCCCAGACTGGCACCTCGGAGGCCGCGGCGACGTCGGCGAGCACGTCGAGGTAGCTGCCGGCGGGCTTGACCATGACGATGTCGGCGCCCTCGTCGATGTCGATCATCGCCTCGCGGAGGCCCTCGCGACGGTTGCCCGGGTCGAGCTGGTACGACCGGCGGTCGCCCTCGAGGGTCGACTCGACGGCGTCGCGGAACGGCCCGTAGAACGCGCTCGCGTACTTCGCCGAGTAGGCGAGAATCGCGGCATCGGCGTGTCCGGCGTCGTCGAGGGCCTCGCGCACCGCGGCGACCTGGCCGTCCATCATGCCGCTCAGGCCGAGCAGCTGTGAACCGGCGCGGGCCTGCTCGAGCGCCATGGCCGTGTACCGCTCGAGGGTGGCGTCGTTGTCGACGCGTCCGCGCTCGTCGAGCACCCCGCAGTGCCCGTGGTCGGTGAACTCGTCGAGGCAGAGGTCGGTCTGCACCACGAGACGGCCCGCGGATGCCTCGACGGCGACGCGCGTGGCCACGTTCAGGATCCCGTCGGGGTCGGTCGCCCCCGAGCCGCGCGCATCGCGCACCTCGGGCACGCCGAACAGCATCACGCCGCCGAGGCCCGCGGCCGCGGCATCCGACACCGCCTGCGGCAGGGACTCGAGCGAGTGCTGCACGACGCCGGGCATCGAGCCGATCGGCACCGGGGCGGTGACGCCCTCGCGCACGAACAGCGGCAGCACGAGGTCGGCGGGGTGCAGTCGCGTCTCGGAGACGAGGCGGCGCATGGCCGGGGCCTCTCGCAGGCGACGTGGGCGGACGCGGGGAACGGGCGTGGAACTCACCCGTCCAGCCTACGTCGCGGCGGCCTCGGCCCCCCTGAGAGCGCTCGCGCCGTCCTCGTCGCCGGCCGGTCCTCGTCCTCGTCCGCGGTCGGCGAGCCGTGCGAACAGCCGACCCGTCAGGCTGACGAGCGATTCGAGCGGCCCACGTCGGCGCAGGAGCATGAGCACGGCCCCGACCAGGAGTGCGCCGAGCACGTGGATCACCCACATGATCGGGCTCGAGATCGACCAGGGCACGTCGGCGGTCGGGTCGTCCAGCCAGCGGTCGCCGACGGCGAGGGCCACGATGCCCGCGGCGAACACGTGCAGCGTGTAGATCGTGAGCGGCGCAGCGCCAGCAGTGGCCACGGGCGCGAGCACGCGGGAGACCGCGCGCGGCATCGCGGTGCGCAGCACCAGGCAGCACCCGATGACCAGCACGGCGATGCCCGTGGTGATCGCGAGGTCGAACAGCGTTCCGGTATGCGGGGCGGGGCTCTCGAGCCAGCGCACGTCACCGGGAATCACGGTTCCGTACGCCGAAGCGTAGAAGAACGCCTCGACCTCGCCGGCCTCCGCGTATCCTGCGTAGTCCTCCTGCAGCCCGGCGAGTCCCCCCATCGGGCCAGCCAGCACCCAGCTCACGAGGGCGGCGGATGCCGCGACCGACGCGCCGATGACCGCCATCCTCAGGCCGAGCCCGCGGAGTGCGCCCTGCTCGCGGGCGGCGATGACGACTCGCCCGACGGCGACGCCGACGAGGAGGTACACGAGCCAGGTCATGACCGGGTAGACGCCGGTCACGAAGAGTCCGATGAGGAGCCCGGCTGGATCGGCCAGGTCCGCCCAGCTCGCGCTTCCCAGCCACATCCCGTCGACATCCGTCACCGCGAGCCGCAGGATCGACGACGCGATCGGCCAGACGATCGCGACCGCGATGGCCACGCCGAGGAGGTTCGAGACCGTTCGGCCCAGCAGCGGGATGACCAGCCAGAACGTCACGCCGAGGTAGACGAGGATCACGAGGACCGATCCCTCGAGCAACCCGAGCGTCAGTCCCACGAGCACGATCGCGAGGCCGCGGCCGAAGAGGTTCAGCCGCGCGGCGGCGAGTCGCCCCGTCTCCATCGACGTGCGGGTCGTCATCGCGATGCCGACGCCGGCGAGCACGGCGAAGAGCGCGGCGGCCTTACCCGCGACGATCTCGCTGAGCCAGGGGGCCGGGTCGGATCCGTCGATGCTCCACGCCCAGACGTGGGTCGCCATCATGCCTGCGAGAGCGAGGAAGCGGGCATCGTCCAGCCCGAGGATGCGCCCGGTCGTGCGTGCGGGTGCTGAGGGCGCGGCGACGGTCATCCGTGCAGCATAGGGGTGACCGCGAGCCGTGCGGAACGCCCCCGTCGGAAACGTGCCAGGTCGCGGCCGCCGTCAGCCCTTGAGCCCGGTCTGCGCGAGCCCCTCCACGAACTGCTTCTGGGCGAACACGAACACGATGAGCACGGGCAGCGCCGTGAGGGTGGCCGCCGCGAGCTGCGTGTTCCACATCTCGCCGCCGTACGCGTCGGTGTAGCGGGTGAGCGCCTGCGGCAGCGTGAACAGCTCGGGCGTCTGCAGGTAGACCGTGGGCTCGAGGTAGAGGTTCCACACGTGCAGGAACGTGAAGATGGCCACCGCGGCGAGCGCCGAGCGGCTCAGCGGCAGCGCGATCGACCAGTAGATGCGCCAGCGGCCGAGCCCGTCGATCCGCGCCGCCTCCTCGAGCTCCACCGGCAGCGTGATGAAGTACTGCCGCATGATGAACGTCGCGAGCACGCTCGGCGCCCCGAAGGTGCTCACCAGGATCAGCGGCCAGTGCGTGTCGATCATGCCCCACTGGTTGAAGAGCTGGAACAGCGGCACGATGGTGACCTCCGCAGGGATGAGCAGGCCGGTCAGCACGACGAGGAACAGCACGCCCTGGCCGCGGAACCGGATGCGCGCGAACGCGTAGCCCGCCATCGACGAGAACAGCATGGTGCCCGCGGTCACCAGCACGGCGATGTACATCGAGTTGAAGTACTGGCGGGCGAACGGCTGCAC
>NZ_WJSP02000369.1 GCF_009720255.1 Agromyces humi
GCCCCGCTGACGCTTCAGGGGGCGCGGGCGCGGTCGGGTGACGTCGCGGCCGGGCCCGCGGGCACCCCCGCACATCCGACGCCTCGCGTCGAGCCCTTGCCGCGGCATCCGCTCACTCGACAGGATGGACCCGGGCGACACCGAGTCGCACGAAGGAGTGTGACATGAGCCGCGAGTCGTACTGGCGCGAGGACCCGACCGGACTGCTGCGGGTGGACCCGGGATTCGTGCTGCTCGAATCGCCGACCGACGTGACCCCGGGGTTCGACGGCAACAAGAAGTCAGGGCGGGCCGCCCTGAGGGAGGGCGCACTGGTCCTGACGGACTTGCAGGAGAAGCTGTTCGCGCACCACCAGACGGGCGACGACGGCCGGCGCATCCTGCTCGTGCTCCAGGCCATGGACACCGCGGGCAAGGGCGGCATCGTGAAGCACGTCATCGGCAACGTCGACCCGCAGGGTGTGCAGCTCGCCTCCTTCAAGGCCCCCTCCGAGGAGGAGTTGAAGCACGACTTCCTCTGGCGCATCCGCAAGCAGGTGCCCGAGGCGGGCATGATCGGCGTGTTCGACCGGTCGCACTACGAGGACGTGCTCATCGCGCTGGTGCGCGAGCTCGCTGCGCCCGAGGAGATCGAGCGCCGCTACGGCGCGATCAACGAGTTCGAGGCCGAGCTGGTGGCCCAGGGCACGACGATCATCAAGGTCATGCTGCACATCTCGCCCGAGGAGCAGAAGGCGCGACTGATGGATCGGCTGAAGCGCCCCGAGAAGCAGTGGAAGTACAGCCCCAACGACGTCGAGGAGCGGATGCTCGGACCCAAGTACCAGGAGGCCTACCAGGCGGCGTTCGACCGCACCGCCACCCCCATCGCGCCGTGGTACGTCGTGCCGGCCGACCACAAGTGGTACGCGCGGCAGGGCGAGCGGCTGGTGCGGCGGCACGGCGTCGTCTACGTCAGCCTCAACTACCGGCTCGGCGCGCTCGGCTGGCTCGACTTCCGGGCGTACGCGTCGGCGCGGCATCCGTTCGACTGCAATCTCGGGCTGCGCGACCAGGTCGCCGCGCTCGACTGGGTGCGGCGCAACATCGCCGCGTTCGGGGGCGACCCCGGCAGGGTGACCCTGTTCGGCGAGTCGTCGGGCGCGAACTCCGTGACCACGCTCATGGCCGTGCCCGCGGCCGAGGGGCTCTTCGCCCGGGCGATCGCGCAGAGCTCGCCGGCGAACGCCGTGTACACGCCCGAGGTCGCTGCGAAGTGGGCGGCCGAGTACGTGCGCACGCTCAGCCGGCTCGTCGACGACGACGACCTCGAGAGCGATTCGGGCGAGGATGCCGCGGTCATGCTGCACACCGCCGACCCGGCCGTGCTCGCCGAGGCGACCACCCGGCTGTCGCTGCGGACGCCCGACGAGAATCCGGGCACCATCAGCCTCGCGCCCGTGATCGACGGGGAGTTCCTGCCGCAGCGGCCGCTCGACGCGTTCGCCGACGGCACGGCCCACCGCATCCCGCTCATCATCGGCACGAACGACCGCGAGGGGTCGCTGTTCGTCGGGCGCATCAGCATCCTGCCCACGACGAAGCCGCGCATCCGCGCGATCTTCGCGAACACCCGCAAGAAGTCGCGGAAGGCGATCAAGCGCCAGTACCCGGGGCTGCCCGAACGCCGTCCGGCCGCCGACTTCGCGGGCGACTTCACGTTCTGGTTCCCGAGCGTGAAGGTCGGCGAGCGGCACTCGCGACACGCGCCGGTCTACTTCTACCGCTTCGATGCGGCCCCACGGATGCCGCGGCTGATCGGCCTCGACGCGACCCACGGCCTCGACCTGTTCGCACTGTTCGAGAAGTTCGACACGCTGACCGGCGCCGGCCTCACGCTGCTCGGCGGGCGCCGCCTCTATCGCGAGGTCGGACGACGGATGCAGCAGCACTGGACCTCGTTCGCGGCATCCGGAGCACCCGGCCCCTCGTGGCCGGCCTACGACGAGGCCGACCGGCGCACCCTCGTCTTCGACCGGGTCGACCGCGTCGAGCTCGACCCGCGCAGTGCGAAGCGGATCGCCTGGCAGGAGTTCGTGCCGCACGTGTGAGGGGCCGCGCGTAGGCTCGGACGCATGCTTGCCACGATCATCCATGCGCCACGCGACATCCGCGTCGAGACCGTGCCCGACCCCGAGCTGTCGACGGGCGGCGACGCCATCGTCAGGGTCGTCGCCGCATGCGTCTGCGGTTCCGACCTCTGGCCGTACCGCGGCGTCACGCCCACCGACGAGCCGCACCGCATCGGCCACGAGTTCGTCGGCGTCGTCGAGGCCGTCGGCCACGACGTGCAGCACATCGCGGTCGGCGACTTCGTCATCGCGCCGTTCTACGTGTGCGACAACACCTGCATCAACTGCCGCAACGGGGTCTCGACGTCGTGTCTGAACGGCGGCTGGTGGGGCGGCGACGACCGGTTCGGCGGGTTCGCCGACGGCGGCCAGGGCGAGCGCGTGCGCGTGCCGCTCGCCGACGGCACGCTCGTGCCCGTGGGCGGGCCGATCGCCGACGAGCAGGTGCCCGGGCTCCTGACCCTGTCCGACGTCATGGGCACCGGCCACCACGCCGCGGTCAGCGCGGGCGTGCGGCCCGGCGACTCCGTCGCGGTCGTGGGCGACGGGGCCGTCGGCCTCTGCGCGGTCATCGCGGCGAAGCGGCTCGGAGCGACGACGATCATCGCGATGTCGCGGCATCCCGAGCGGCAGGAGCTGGCTCGCGCGTTCGGCGCCACCCACATCGTCGCCGAGCGCGGCGACGAGGGCGTCGCCGCCGTGCAGGAGCTCACGGGTGGTATCGGCGCCGATCGCGTGCTCGAGTGCGTCGGCACGAAGGAGTCGATGGACCAGGCGATCCGCTCCGCCCGCCCCGGCGGCATGGTCGGCTACGTCGGCGTCCCGAACGGCGGCCCCGAGTTGCCCGTGCGCACCCTGTTCAACCGCAACGTCGGCGTCAACGGCGGCGTCGCCCCCGTGCGCGGCTACATCGAGGAGCTGCTGCCCGACGTGCTCTCGGGCGCGATCGAGCCCGGCCGCGTGTTCGACCTCGAGCTGCCGCTCGCCGACGCGGCCGAGGCGTACGCCGCCATGGACGAGCGCCGCGCGATCAAGGTGCTGCTGCGGCCATGAGCGAACTGCGCGAACGGCTCATCGCCGAGGAGTCCGAGCTCGTCTTCGACCGGTTCACGCTCGACGACGCGTGGGCGCTCGGGGTCCGGCTCCGCACCGCCGCGGCCGAGCACGGGCTCCCGGTGGCGATCGCGATCTGGTTCGGCCCGCAGCGGGTCTTCCACGCGGCGCTGCCCGGATCCTCGGCGGACAACGACGGCTGGCTCGACCGCAAGCACCGGGTCGTGGAGCGCTTCGGGCACGCGTCGATGCTCGTGGGCGAGTCCTTCCGGGCCGACGGCGGCGACTTCGACGCCGACGCGCGGCTTGACCCGCGGGAGTATGCGGCGAGGTGCTGGCGGAGGGTGGTGGCGTGCTGCCGCTGTTCGGCGGTGGTGACCTTCGACGCGACACGGCTGATCGACGCGAGCGGGTCGATGGCTGGGAAGTGACCGGCGACGGCGAGGCGGC
>NZ_WJSP02000037.1 GCF_009720255.1 Agromyces humi
ACAGCCACCCCGAACACCACACTGAGGCAACGATTCCAGCGGATCCTGCTGATCATCGGCGCCGGCGCGATCGCAGCGTCCGCCCTCGTCGCAGCACCGGTGCGAGAACAACGGCTCGAGCGCGGGCACCGGCGGCATCGGCCTCCGTGACGCCCGCGTGGCGGGCGACGCCGATGGTGCGGATCGAGGGCGGCACGTTCCGCATGGGCTCGACCGAGTTCTACCCCGACGAGACACCCGTGCACGAGCGCACGGTCGAGGCGTTCGAGATCGACGCGCACCCCGTCACGAACGAGCAGTTCGCCGCGTTCGTCGCGGCGACGGGCTACGTCACGGTGGCCGAGCGCCCGCTCGACCCGGCGGACTTCCCTGGCGTCGACCCCGACGGGCTCGTGCCGGGCGGGCTCGTCTTCACGCCGACCGCGGGCCCCGTCGACCTGCGCGACTGGCGGCAGTGGTGGCGCTGGGGCGAGGGCGCCAGCTGGCGGCATCCGTTCGGCGCGGGGTCATCCGTCGACGACCGGCCGACGCATCCGGTCGTGCAGGTGAGCCTCGCGGATGCCGCGGCCTACGCCGAGTGGGCCGGCAAGCGGCTGCCCACCGAGGCCGAGTTCGAGTACGCCGCCCGCGGCGGCCTCGAGGGCGCGCGGTTCGCGTGGGGTGACGAGGAACGACCCGACGGTGAGCTCATGGCGAACCAGTGGCAGGGGCACTTCCCCTACGAGAACACGGGTGCCGCGGGCTGGGTGGGCACGTCGCCCGTCATGACGTTCCCGGCGAACGGCTACGGCCTCTACGACGTCACCGGCAACGTGTGGGAGTGGACCACCGACTTCTACGCGCCGAGGCACGAGGTGCCCGGCCGCGCCCCGGTCGACCCCGGCTCGCGCGAGAACCTGCTCGCCGCGGCATCCGCCGAGCCCGGCTCGCGCATCCCCCGCCGGGTGCTGAAGGGCGGATCGCACCTGTGCTCGCCCGAGTACTGCCTGCGCTATCGCCCGGCGGCGCGCTCGCCGCAGGCCGACGACACCGCGACGACCCACATCGGGTTCCGCTGCGCACGCGACGCGGCCTGAGGCGACGAGGCCGACGAACCCGACGAAGCCGACGAACCCCGTCCCGGCTCAACGCCCCGCGACCGCCTCGTCGAGCGTGTCGAACCGGCGCCCGCCCGCCTCGAGGCCGGCGAACCACGAGGTGCGCCGCGCCATCTCGGTGCCGCCGCCCGGGGCGACCGCGAGCCGCAGTTCGATCCCGATGGCCGCGAGCTCCCGGTCGAGGTCGGCGAGCGTGTCGAGCACCGTGATCGAGGTCGTCGAGAACCGCGTGAGCTCCACGGCGACGGCGCGGATGCCGGGGTGGGCCGCGGCCTGGTCGAGGATCGCGTTCTCGTTGGCGAGCACGTTCGCGGTGTAGAGCGGTCCCTCGAGCCGGATCGGCAGCACCCCGTCGACGACCGCCTCGGGAGCCACCCGCAGGCGGTTCAGCTCCCGGAAGACGACGAAGAACGTGCCGACGAGCCCGACGGCCACCGCGGGGAGCAGCCCGGCGGTCAGGCCGACGAGCGCGGTGACGAGGGCGACCCAGAAGTCGTTGCGGCTGATGCGCCAGAACCGCGCCAGCGCACCGAGGTCCACGAGCCCGATGACGGCCACGAAGACGAGCGAGGCGAGCGTCGCCTGCGGCAGCAGGCTCAGCAGCGGAGCGAGGAACAGCGCGACCAGCAGCGCCAGCACCACCGTGACGATCGACGACAGCTGGCTGCGCGCGCCCGCCCCCTGGTTCACGGCGCTCTGCGAGAAGCCTCCGGCCGCGGGGAGCGTCTGGAAGAACGCGCCGACCGTGTTCGCGGCACCCGTCGCGAACAGTTCCTGGTTGCTGTCGATCTGCGTCTCACCGGGCTTGCGGATGCCGCGGGCGACCGCCGCCGACTCGAGGAGCGCCATGACGGCGATCGCCAGCGCCCCGGGCACGAGCGCGCCGACGTTCGCGAACGACGGCAGCTCGGGCGGCGGGAATCCCTGCGGCACCGGTGCGATGAGCTCGACCCCGGCGTCGTCGGCGCCGATCAGGGCCACGAGCAGGATGCCGCCGGCCACGACGATGAGCGGCCCCGGCACCCGCGGCAGCCACCGCCTTGCCACGAGCAGCGCCGCGATCGAGGCCGCGGAGAGCAGGATCGTCGCGAGGTTCGCCCCGGGCAGCGCCTCGATCACGGCGACGAGCGAGCGGATGAACCCGTGCCCCGAGAAGTTCTCGGACTCGCCGAGGAGCTTCGGCAGCTGACCCACCGCGACGGTCGCGCCGACGCCGATCTGCACACCGGTGATCGTCGCCTTGGAGATGTTCTCGACGAGCGAGCCGAGCCGGCCGAGCCGGGCGAGGAGCAGGATCACGCCGACGAGGAACGTGAGCGCCATCAGGTCGGGGATGGGGTCGTCGGAGTCGGCCGCGACGCCGGCGGAGACGAGCGTCGTCGCCGTCAGCGTGGCGATCGTCGACGTCGTCGACACGCTCATCGCCCGCGATCCGCCGAGCATGGCGTAGACGAGCATCGGCACCATGCACGTGTAGAGGCCGGTCTGCACCGGCAGGTTCGCGATCGTCGCGTAGGCCATCGCCTGCGGGATCACGACCGCCCCCGCCGAGAGCCCCGCCAGCAGGTCGCGCCACAGCCACTCCCGTCGGTACCCCGCGAGCGTCGGGAAGAGCCGGGGACGCCGCGTCGCGGCATCCGCCGTCATCAGGCCTCCGCGAAGACGGTCGACCAGTCCCGCTTGACGCTCACGACGGTGAAGCCACGCTCGGATGCCGCGGCGAGCGCCTTCTGCGCACCCTGGTCGTAGGGCGCGTCACCGCGACCCGTGTCGTCGTCGTGGTGCACGAGCAGCGCGAGCCCGATCGCGCCCTGGTGGGCGAAGTCGAGCATCGGGACGTCCCCGTTGGAGTTGCCGGCCGCCAGGATGGGTCGTCGGCCGATGCGGCTCCAGATGCGGATGGGTTTCTCGTCGCCGTCGTCGAGGAAGTCGAAGGCGTCGGTGTAACGCACCTGCGCCTCGTCCTCGTCGTACCGCAGTCCGAGCGCCGAGCCGATCACGCGCTCGGGCGGGATGCCGTAGTAGTCCTCGGTCATGGGCCGCATGAAGTCACGGTCGCCGCCCGAGACGATGTAGCAGGTGAAGCCGTTCGCCTCGAGGAAGCGCATGAGCTCGACCATTGGCGTGTAGACGGCGTTGCGGTACGCGCGCTGCAGCGTGAGGTGCTTCGCCGTCCGGTAGAACTCGGCCACCGAGCTGGCGTACTGCTCGACGCTCATGCCGTCGGTGAGGCGCACGATCGCGCCGATCAGGGTCTGGACGTCGGACTCGTCGCCGTCGTAGTGCTTGTCGATGGCGGCACCGAGCCAGGCGAGGTCACCGCTCACCGCCGACCGATACGGCTGGTGCTCGGCGAGCGACGGGTCGGCCTCGGCCGCGGCCCGCCACTGCTGCACGATGTAGTGCAGCTGGGTGGGCATCGGCTTCTCGGTCCAGAGCGTGCCGTCGTTGTCGAAGACTGCGACGCGCTGCTCCTCGGGCACCACATCGGGCCCTTCGGTGACGGATGCCACGAAGTCGAGGATCGCGTCGCGGGTGGGTCCCTCGGACCACGACGGGAGCGGGCGCGCCATCTCAGTCGCTCGCGAGCTTGGCCGCGAATTCCTTCTCGACGTCGATGTAGTGGTCGTCGGCCACGTCGTAGACGACCTCGCGGATGGTGCCGCCCGTGAACTCGAAGCGGTTCGGGTAGCTCGCAGTCACGGTGTCGCCCGAGTCATACCCTACGCTGAGTCCCTCGCCCGTGAGAGCGTACCGGCCGAGCTGGGTGCGGATCTGCTGCGAGCTCACGGCCTCGTCGTCGACGTAGAGCGTGAGCATGCCGAGCGCCTCGCCGTGCTCGCCGTTGCCCTGCTTCTCGAACCCGACGCCGACGAGGTGCCGGCCTGCGGACGGAAGGCCGGTCGAGACTCGTTGCTCGGGTGGGATGCCGAGGAAGTTGTACACGAACGAGAGCGTTCCGTCTTGGGCATACAGGCTGTAGCCGCCGAACCGGGAGCCCTGCGCGACGATCACCCCCTGCGAATCGGGCGTGAAGTCGACGTCGGCGATGATCTTGAACGACACCTGCTGGGTGCGCGCAGCGAGCTGCTCCTGCACCTCGGTCGTCTGCGGGTAGTACGTGAACCGACCGTCGACCGGCAGCGGACGGTGGTACTCGAGCTCGATGAGCTCCGCGACGCCGAGGTCGTTCAACGGCAGCACGTCGAACTTCTGGGCCTCCGAGAGCCAGAGCGCCTTCAGCTCCTCGAGCTTCTCGGGATACTGGTCGGCGAGGTCGTGCGCCTCGGCGCGGTCCTCCTCGACGTGGAACAACTGCCACCTGTCCTGGTCGAAGTGGCCGAGGCCGATCGGGATGGGGCCGTGCTCGGTGACGGCCTTCCAGCCCTCGTGCCAGATGCCGCGCGTGCCGAGCATCTCGTAGTACTGGGTCTGCTTCGCGGTCGGCGCCTCGGCCTCGTCGAAGGAGTAGTTCATCGCCACGCCGGGCATCGGCGTCTGCTCGACGCCGTCCACCACCGAGGGGACTTCGACCCCGCACGCTTCCAGGATCGTCGGAACGATGTCGGTGCAGTGGTGGTACTGGCTGCGCACCTCGCCCTTGGCGGAGATGCGCGCGGGCCAGCTGATGACCAGCGGGTCGGCCGAGCCGCCGGCGTACGAGTAGCGCTTGAACATGCGGAATGGCGTCGAGAACGCGGCCGCCCAGCCCGTCGGGTAGTGGTTGTACGCCTCGGGCCCGCCGAGCTTGTCGATCATCGCGAGGTTCTGCTCGATGTCCTCGGGGTAGCCGTTGAAGAACAGGTTCTCGTTGATCGACCCGTTGGGGCTCCCCTCGCCGGAGGCGCCGTTGTCGGCGGCGTAGATGATGAGCGTGTTCTCGAGCTGGCCCGACTGCTCGAGGTGATCGATGATGCGCCCGACCTGGGCGTCGGTGTACTCCGAGAATCCGGCGTAGACCTCGGCCGTGCGCGAGAAGAGCGCCTTCTCGGCGTCGCTGAGCTCGCTCCACGGACGCACGGAGTCACCGGGCGAGAACGTGCCCTCGGTCATCGGGTTGAGGTCGGTGAGTTCGGTGCCCTCCGGCAGGATGCCGCGCTCGATCATTCGGGGCAGCACCCACTCGCGGTACGCCTCGTACCCGTCGTCGAACTTCCCCTTGTACTTGTCGATGTACTCCTGCGGGGCGTGATGCGGCGCGTGGTTCGCACCGGGGCAGAACCACAGGTACCACGGCTTGTCGGGGTTGGACTGCTTCGTGTCGCGCAGCATCCGGATCGCCTGGTCGGCGAGGTCCTTCGAGAGGTGGTAGCCCTCCTCGGGCGAGTACGGCTGGTCGATGTAGTGGTTGTCGACCGCGAGGTCGGGGTACCACTGGTTCGTCTCGCCGCCGATGAAGCCGTAGAACCGGTCGAAGCCGTGGCCGAGCGGCCATTCGCTGCGGTTCGAGCCGCTCGAGATCGCATTGACCGGCACGTTGTGGTTCTTGCCGACCCAGAACGTCGACCACCCGGCGTCGCGGAGGATGCGCGCGATCGAGGCGTTCGACTTCGGGATGTGGCCGTTGTAGCCGGGGAATCCGACCGCCGATTCCGAGATGGTCGCGAATGCGTTCTGGTGGTGGGTCCGCCCGGTGAGGAAGCTCGACCTCGTGGGAGAGCACAGCGCGGTCGTGTGCCACTGCGAGTATGTCAGGCCGTTCGCGGCGAGCCGGTCGAGCGTCGGCATCTCGATGCGTCCGCCGTACGGCGACCACGCGGCGAGGCCCGTGTCGTCGAACAGGATGACGAGGACGTTCGGTGCACCCTCGGGCGCCGCCTGCTCCTCGTACGCACCCCAGTCGGGCGTCGAATCGCGGATGTCGAGCTCGATCTTCCCCTTGAATTCGCGTGCCACGTTCGAACCCCTCCCCAGAGCGCCGTCGACCACCGGCGCCGGTGGTCTGCCTCCAACGCTGTCATGCGGCATCCGGCAAGGCAAGGAGCGAATCGCGAGCGAGCCTCAGCTTGCTTCGGGTACGCGCGGCGCCTGCGGCAGGTCGCGCACGGCGGGCCCCTCGATCCGGCGGCCGGATGCCTCGAAGCGCGAGCCGTGCAGCGGGCAGTCCCAGCTCGTCTCGGCGTCGTTCCACCGCAGCACCCCGCCGAGGTGCGTGCAGACTGCGCGCACCGCACAGGTGCGGCCCTCGACCGTGGAGACCCCGTAGGGCACGCCCGCCCTCGACACCACGACACCTTGGCCCTCGGCGGGCGCTTCAGCCGGAGCCGGATGCAGGGCCGCCCCGCCCCAGCCGGTGGCGATCCAACGCGCCACGCGCGCGCCCTCCGCGGCACCCCGCCCGAGGTCGGACGGCATCGTCGTTCGGGTGCCGAGTACTCGGATCCACGGGCGGCGTTCCCCCCACGGGAGTCC
Source organism: Agromyces humi (assembly GCF_009720255.1). GTDB lineage: Bacteria > Actinomycetota > Actinomycetes > Actinomycetales > Microbacteriaceae > Agromyces > Agromyces humi. The sequence goes on from NZ_WJSP02000037.1 coordinate 6,510, forward strand.
GAGGATCTCCTCCGAGATGCGGATGCCGGCGGCGGCGCCGTTCGCGAGGCCCCACTTGGCGTATCCCGTCGCGAGCCACACGCGGCCGAAGCCCCGCGGCATCCGCCCGACGAAGGGCACGAGGTTGGCCGACTGGTAGTCCTGCGCCGCCCACCGGTGCGTGAGCTCGGCGCTCGGGAAGTGCCGGCCCGTCCACGAGACCAGGTCGCGCACGCGGGCCTCGGTCGACGGGGCGCGACCCACCGGATGCCCATTGCCGCCGACGAGGAGCAGCGGCGTCGCGTCGACGCCGCCGAGGACGTCGGGCGTCGTGCGGATCGACCGCGTCGGGTCGTCCACCGAGATGAAGAGCCCGGGCGGCGGAGCCTCCTCGACGCGATACGACGTGAGGTGAGAGCGCAGCGGACGGGTCTTCGCGAAGTAGAGCCCGCGGGTCATGGTCGGAGCGCCCGTGGCGATGACCGCGGCATCCGCGCGCACCGTGCCGCGCGGCGTGCGGAGTTGCACGGGCTTGGACGCGTCGACGTGCTGCACCCGCATGCCCTCGAGCAGCACGCCGCCCTCGGCGACGAACGCGCGGGCCATCGCGAGCGCGAGCCGGTACGGGTCCAGCCCGAGCTGCCCCGAGAGGGCGACCGCGCCGGCGAAGGGGAACGGCAGCTGCGGCATCCCGTCGACGCGTTCGACCGGCAGCCCCGCCTCGGCGGCCGCTTCGAACTCGCGATCGACCGTGCGGAGTCCGTCGTCGGAGACGGCGTAGCTGTAGGCGGTCTCCTCAGAGACGGGCACGCCGTGCTGCGCAGCGAACTCGGCGATCCAGCGCAGCCCGTCGAGGTTCGCGTCGGCGTACGCGCGCACCACGCGCGCCGAATGCGCCGCCCGGATGCGCTGCAGCATCGCCGACTGGAGGACGCTGACCTTGCCCGTGTTGCCGCCCGTCGCGAGCGCCGCCACGTGATCCGCCTCGAGCACGACGACGTGCGCGCCGGCGCGGCGCAGCATGAGCGCCGTCGAGAGGCCGGTGATGCCCGCGCCGACCACGGCGACGTCGAAGCGATCCGCCGGAGGCGGTGAACCATCCGATCGTGGGAGCACGGGCGTCGACCCGGGCTCGTGGACCACGGACTGTGCCGCCCACAGCGAAGTCATGCGACCAGTCAACGCCCACCCGGGGTGGAGCGCAATGACGTCGGTCAGCGTGCGAGCAGCGCCGTCTTCAGCCGCACGGGGTCGACACGCCAGTAGTCGTGCACCTCGCCGTCGATCAGGAGCACGGGGATCTCCTCGGCGTACTGCGCCGCGAGGTCGGCGTCGTCGAGGATGGATCGCTCCTCGAGCGACATGCGGCTCGCGGCATCCGTCGCCTCGATCTCGGCCATCACCGACTGCACGACCACGCGCGCGTCGTCGCACAGGTGGCAGCCGGGCTTGCCGATGAGGGTGAGACGGATGTCGCGGGTCACGCGTTCCAGCCTACGCATGCGGCGCGGGGGAATCGTCGACGAGTGGTCGACGAGGAAAGCGAAAACGCCAGGCCGCCTGGCCTGGCGCTCTGCCGGTCGTGCGAAGGACGACTACTTCTTGTTGCGACGCTGGTGACGCGTCTTGCGAAGCAGCTTGCGGTGCTTCTTCTTCGCCATGCGCTTGCGGCGCTTCTTGATGACGGAACCCATCGAAACCTCACAGAAAAGATCGAGACGGCCGCGCGTGCCGCAGCCAGAGGCGGGAAAGCCTCGGGTTAGTCTAGCCGATCCGGCGGGCGCGCCCGTCCGCGCCCGTTCCATCCGTCTTCTCGGCATGCGTTAGCGTCGAGGAATGCGCGCCCACGACGTCGTCATCCGCACCACGACCGAGGACGACTGGGCCTCGGTGCGCACCCTGCGACTCGAGATGCTGCGCGACTACCCGCTCGCCTACGGCGAGACCCTCGAGCACGCCGAGGAGGTCGACGAGGCGGGTTGGCGACTCCGCGCCGCGCGGGGCACGAGCCCGGGCCAGACCTCGATCGTCGCGATCGACGGCGACCGCTGGGTGGGGCACATGGGCGGGTACATCCCCAAGGGCACCACCGGCCCGCTGCTCGTCGGCGTCTACGTCGCGCCCGACTACCGCGGCGACGCGATCGGGGTCACCCGCCTGCTGCTGGAGGCCGTCGAGGACTGGGCGCGCGAGCACGGCGACACCCTTCGACTCGAGGTGCACGAGGACAACCCGCGCGCGCGACGCTTCTACGAGAAGCTCGGATTCACGCTCACCGGGCGCAGCCGCGAATACGAGCTCGCGCCGGGCGGGCTGGAGCTGGAGATGATCAAGCCGCTGCGCTGAGCGCGATGAACGTGCGGCTACTTGCGCTTCTTCGGCCCGACCACCGCGGTGACCTTCTGGGCCGTCTCGGCGAAGGCCTTGCCGATCGCCGAGGCGAGGGCGAGCTGGTCGTGGTTCAGCGAGGCCGCGTCGTCGGAATCGACCCCGGCGAGGGTCGCGGCATCCGCTGCCGCATCGGATGACACGAACGGAATGAGCCAGTCCTCGAGTACCTCGAGGGGGCCTCGGTCGAGGTGGTAGTACCGGTGCTGGCCCTCTTCGCGCACGCCCACGAGACCGGCCTCGCGGAGCACCTTGAGGTGCTTGGAGACGGTGGGCTGGCTGAGGCCGAGGGTCGAGACGATCTCGGAGACGCTGATCTCGCCGCCGGACGCGGGAACGGACGTCTCGCGCTCGAGGAGGACCGCGAGGATGTCGCGTCGGGTCGTATCCGCCACCACGTCGAAGATGTCCGCCATGGGTCAAGGCTAGTCATTCCCGGCGGGGAGTACCATGACTCACGCGTTGTCAGACGGAGGCGTGAGGGGGTCCGATGACGGCACAGCCGTTCCGCCGGCGCGGTGTGCCGTCGCGCTCCTGGATCGGCCGGTTGCGGGATGCAGTCGACGCGCTGGTGCGCAACTCGCCGTCGCGATTCGCGATCCTGATCTTCGCCGGCCTCGTGCTGCTGTTCACCCTGCTCTTCTCGCTGCCGATCGCGCGGGCCGGCGAGGGGTCGGGCACGCCGCTGTACGACGCGCTGTTCACGGCGGTCTCGGTGATCTGCGTCACCGGTCTCGCGACCGTCGACATGGCGACGCACTGGTCGCCGTTCGGCAATGCGCTCGTGTTCATCGGCGTGAACATCGGCGGCATCGGCGTGCTGACGCTGGCGTCGATCCTCGGCCTCGTCATCTCCCGCCGGCTGGGCCTGCGGGCCAAGCTCATCGCCGCCAGCGACAGCAACCCGTCGCGCATCCACGTCGGTCCGGTCTCGGAGGGCCAGGCGGTGCGGCTCGGCGAGGTCGGCGGGCTGCTCGTCACCGTCGCCATCAGCGCCCTCGTCATCGAGCTGGTGATCGCCATCGCGATGATCCCGAGCTTCCTGTCCGCGGGCTACGGGGCGTTCCACTCGGTCTGGTACAGCTTCTACTACGCCGCGATGGCGTTCACGAACACCGGGTTCAGCCCCAATCCGGGCGGTCTCGCACCGTTCCAGAGCGACTTCTGGATGCTGTCGATGCTGATGATCGGCGTGTTCCTCGGCAGCCTCGGATTCCCCGTGATCTTCGCCCTCGCTCGGTCGTGGCGGCAGCCGCGCAGGTGGAGCGTGCACGTGAAGCTCACGCTCACCACCACGCTCATCCTCTTCGTGCTCGGCGCCGCGGCCTTCCTGCTGCTCGAGTACGACAACCCGAAGACGTACGGCCGCCTGGACGCCGGCACCACGATCTTCGAGTCCTTCTTCATGTCGATGATGACCCGCTCGGGCGGCTTCGCGACCATCGACATGGCCGACCTCAACGGCTCGAGCCTGCTCGTGACCGACATGCTCATGTTCGTCGGAGGCGGCTCGGCGTCGACCGCGGGCGGCATCAAGGTGACCACGCTGGCCGTGCTGTTCCTCGCGGCGTTCGCCGAGGCCCGCGGTGCACCCGCGATGGAGGCGTTCGGCCGGCGCATCCCCCGTGACATCCTTCGCCTCGCCGTCAGCGTCGTGCTGTGGGGCGCGACGATCGTCGCGGTCTCCTCGATCGCCATCTCGCAGATCACGAAGCAGCCGCTCGACTTCGTGCTCTTCGACGTCATCTCGGCGTTCGCCACCTGCGGCCTGTCGACCGGCCTCACCGCCGACCTGCCACCCTCGGCGGTGTACGTCATGGCCGCCACGATGTTCATGGGGCGGGTTGGTACAGTGACACTCGCCGCGGCGCTGGCGGCGAGCCAACGCCGGCAGTTGTATCGCCGTCCGGAAGAGAGGCCCATCGTTGGTTGATCGGATCAGACACGACGCTCCGGTGCTCGTGATCGGCCTCGGCCGGTTCGGCGCCGCCACCGCCGGACAGCTCGACCGGCTCGGCCGCGAGGTGCTCGCCGTCGACGACGACGAGGGCCTCGTGCAGAAGTGGGCCGAGCGGGTGACCCACGCGGTCGTCGCCGACGCGCGCAACATCGACGCGCTCCGCCAGATCGGCGCGCAGGACTTCTCGACGGCCGTCTGCGCGGTCGGCTCGTCGATCGAGGCATCCGTGCTGATCACCGCGAACCTCGTCGACCTGCGCATCCCGCAGATCTGGGCGAAGGCGATCTCGACCTCGCACGGCAAGATCCTCGAGCGCATCGGCGCGAACCACGTCATCTATCCCGAACGCGAGGCGGGCGAGCGCACCGCGCACCTGGTGAGCGGGCGCATGCTCGACTTCATCGAGTTCGACGACGATTTCGCCCTCGTGAAGATGTACCCGCCCAAGCCGATCCGCGGCAAGAACCTCACCGAGTCGGGCGTGCGGTCGAAGCACCGGGTGACGGTCGTGGGCGTGAAGAGCCCCGGCAAACCGTTCACGTATGCGACCCAGGACACCGTGGTCTCGAACCACGACCTCATCATCGTATCGGGCACCGAGGGCGACATCGAGAAGTTCGCGGCGCTCGAATAGCGGGCGGATGCCGCGGGCTCGCGGTGCGCGATCGTGGCCGCCGCGGCATCCGATGTTCTCTGTATTCACAAAATTGTGAATCGGGCGTAGCATCGCGGGCATGACCACAGTACTCAGCGCCCGGGGCCTCCAGAAGCGGTTCGGGCGCACCATCGCCCTCGACGGACTCGACCTGTCGGTCGAGGCCGGCGAGGTGCACGGATTCCTCGGCCCGAACGGGGCCGGCAAGACCACCACCTTGCGCATCCTGCTCGGGCTGGCGCGCGCGTCGGGAGGCGAGGCGACGCTCTTCGGCCGCGACCCGTGGACCGACGCCGCCGAGCTGCACCGTCGCATCGCCTACGTGCCGGGCGACGTCTCCATCTGGCCGAACTTCACCGGCGGCGAGGCGATCGACCTGCTGAGCCGGCTGCGCGGCGGCACGAGCGACAAGGCCGCGTACCGCGCCCGCAAGGAGCGGCTCTGCGAGGCGTTCCAGTTCGACCCGCGCAAGAAGGGTCGGTCGTACTCCAAGGGCAATCGGCAGAAGGTCGCGCTGATCGCCGCCTTCGCGACCCCGGCCGAGCTCTACCTCTTCGACGAGCCGACCAGCGGTCTCGACCCGCTCATGGAGCAGATGTTCAACCGCGAGGTCGACCGCATCGCCAGGGACGGGTCGACCGTGCTGCTCTCGAGCCACATCCTCTCCGAGGTCGAGGCCCTCTGCGACCGCGTCAGCATCATCCGCGCCGGGAAGACCGTCGAGAGCGGCACCCTCGCCGAGCTCCGCCACCTCACCCGCACCGAGGTCTCCTTCGCGCACGACCCGGCGAGGGAGGCCGCGGTCACCGCGATCCCGGGCATCCACGACCTCCTCATCGACAGCGGCCGCGTGCGGTTCACCGTCGACAGCGACCAGGTGGCCGCTGTCCTGCCCGAGCTCGCCCGCCTCGAGGTGCAGGGACTGACCGTCGCCCCGCCCTCGCTCGAGGACCTCTTCCTGCGCCACTACGGCGAAGAGCTCGCCCCCGCCGAAGCCGAGGCCCGCGCGTGACTCCGTTCCTCGTGCTGCTGCGGCAGCGCATCCGCCGCGACCGGCTGCAGCTCGCCCTGTGGATCCTCGGCACCGCGCTGCTCGCCTACGCCTCCATCTCCGCGGTGTACGACACCTACGGCGAGGAGCAGGACCGGCGCGAGATCCTCGGCGTGGCCATCGCGACCCGCACGATCCTCATCTTCCGCGGCACGCCGAACGGCATCAGCGACGGCGCGTTCGCGTTCTTCCTGCTGTTCGCGTGGCTGGCGCTCATGGGCGGCCTCATGAGCACGTTCCTCGCCGTGCGCCACACGCGGCAGGAGGAGGAGCAGGGCCGCGCGGAGTCGATCGCCGCGACGCCCGCGGGCCGCATCCTGCCCACGACCGCCACGGTCGTGCACGGCGTGCTCGCCAACCTCGTGCTCGGCCTGTTCATCGCCCTCGCGCTCATGGCGAACGGCTTGGAGGTCGTCGGATCGTTCGTCTGGGGTGCGGCCATCGCGGTCTCGGGCTTCGCGTTCCTCGCGTTCGGGCTGTTCGCCGCCCAGCTGTTCCGCACGTCGCGCGGCGCCAACGGGATCTCAGTCGCCTTCGTCCTCGCCGCCTACCTGCTGCGCGGCATCGGCGACGCGGCCGGCACGCCATCCGAGGACCTGCTGCACGTGACGCCCGCCTGGCCGAGCTGGCTGTCGCCGATGGGGTACGGGCAGTTCACCGGCGCCTACGTCGAGAACGACCTGACGCCGCTGCTCATCCCGCTCGCGTTCGCGGCGGTGCTGGTCGGCGTGGTCTTCGCCCTGCAGTCGGTGCGCGACCAGGGCGCGAGCCTCCTCGCCGGGAGGCCCGGGCGCTCGACCGCCGGTCCGGTCCTCTCGAGCTCGTTCGGGCTGGCTTGGCGGCTCAACACGTCGATCCTGCTGTCGTGGACGGCCGGCGCCGTCGCCACCGGGTTGCTCGCGACCTCACTCTCCTCGGTCGTCAACCAGGCCGCCACCGACACTCCGGCGGTGCTCGAGACGCTGCGGCGCGCCATCGGCAGTGAGGCGTCGATCGAGGAGGCGTTCGTCGCGGTGTTCTACGGCATCGTCGGCGTGCTGGCCGCGTGCTGCGCCGTCCAGGTCGGCATCCGGGCTCGTCAGGAGGAGGCCCACGGCACTGCCGAGCTGGTGCTCGGCACGCCCATCCCGCGCATCCGCTGGCTCCTCGAGTACTGGATCGTCGGCACGATCGTCATCGTCATCGTGCTGGCCGCTGCGGCGCTCGCGGGCATCGCCGGCGCGGGCGCGGCATCCGATCCCGAGTCGCTCGTGCCCAATGTGCTCGAAGCGGCGGCGGCGCAGCTGCCGGCGTGCCTCGTGTTCCTCGGGCTGACGCTGCTGGTGTTCGCGTTCCTGCCCCGCGCGACGATCACGGTCGGCTGGACGGCGGTCGGCCTGGCGGCGATCCTCGGCACCTTCGGACCGATCCTGCAGTTCCCCGAGTGGGCGATCGACCTCTCGCCGTTCGCGCACTCGCCGGTGCCGGCGGGCGGGGAGACCGACTGGTCGGGCGGCATCTGGATGCTGGTGATCGGACTCGCCGCGGGCGCGGTCGCCGTGCTCGCCATGCGCCGCCGCGAACTCGCGAGCGGCGGATGAGAGACTGAGCGGATGCCACGCGACGAGCAGGGCCTGAAGGCCGCGGTCGACCAGTCGGCCGCGGTCCTCACCGCGGCCGGCTTCCCACGGATGCCCGCCCGCGTGCTCATGGCCCTGGTCGTCGCCGACCGCGGCGGCCTCACGGCGAGCGAGCTCGGCGAGCAGCTCGGCGTGAGCGCCGCCGCCATCTCGGGTGCCGTGCGCTACCTCGAGCAGATCGGCATCCTGCACCGGCTCCCCCAGCCGGGCAGCCGGCGCGACAAGTGGGAGTTCCTCGACGATGCCTGGTACACGGCGCTCATGGCGAAGAGCCCGATCTACGGGGTGATCGCCGAGCTCGGCGACCGTGCCGCCGATGCGATCGGCGACGAGACCGCGGCCGGCGCCGTGCGGGCACGGGAGATGGCGCGGTTCTACCGCTTCGTCGACACGCGCATGCCCGACCTCATGCGCGAGTGGGAGACGCTGCGCGGGCAGCCCGCCATGGACTGAGGATGCGAACCGCTCAGCCCGCGAGCATGAGCACGAGGTTCACGAGCCCCGCGACCGAGGCGATCGCGAGCAGCACGAATCCGAGCCAGCGGGTCACGCGCCGGCCGACGGGCGGTTCGTGCAGGCGCAGCCGGTCGGGCTCCCGCTCGCGATAGTAGGCGGGTTCCTCTTCGGGGTTCCGGACGTGCACGCGCTCCTCGTCGCTGAGACGACGCTGGTGGAACGCCCCCTCCGCGAACCAGCGCACCGTCGAGCCGTGCTCCTGGTCGATCACGACCGCGTCGGTGCGCAGCCACCGGCCGTCGGCGAGCCGGATGAGCAGGGCCAACAGGAGGCAGACGAGCGCGCCCGCGAGGGCGATCCACCCGATCACCTCGGTGACGACCGAGATGACCTCCGATGCTTCCATGCGATCACGGTATCGGACCTCGGGCGCCCCGACCGACCCGGCCGCGCGGTCGATGGATGCCCCGCGGCCGGCCCAGCCCACACCTACGCATGGAAGTCCTCGGGCACCTCCAGCGGCCGACGCGTGTAGTACGCGCGCGCCTTGCGGTAGAACAGCACGAGGGGCACCAGCCCGACGACGATGAGCCCGATGCCGAGGATGTTCACGATGGGGTCGTTGTTCGGGATCGAGCTGAAGAAGATGAAGATCATGAAGACCGCACCGATCGCCGGCCACAGGCCGATGAGGATGAAGTTCTTGACCGACCTGAAGATCACCTTCCGGAAGCCGACCACCACGGCGAGCCCCGCCAGCGCGTAGTAGAACGCGATCTGCAGCCCGATCGAGCTGATCGCGTTCGACAGGATGTCCCCGACGCTGCCGAGGAAGTTCGAGCCGACGAAGAGCACGACCGAGACGCCGACCACCACGAGGGTGGCGAAGACCGGCGTCTTCCAGCGTCGGTTGATCCTTCCGAACGCGAACGGGATGGTGCGGTCGCGGCCCATCGCGAAGAGGGTCCGGGTCACCTGGATGAGCGTGGTCTCGAGCGTGGCGATCGTCGAGAGCGCGACCGCCACGATGAGGATCTTGCCCCCGATGCCGGGCCAGACGACGTCGCCCAGCACCGAGAGGATGTTGGCGCTGTTGTCCTCGATGGTCTGGGTGGGCAGCATGACGAGCGTCGCGATGGTGAAGACCTCGAAGAGGAGGAAGACGATGACGACCCCGATGATGCCGGCTGATCCGGCCGACTTGTGGCCGTCCTTGGTCTCCTCGTTGAGGTTCGCCGCGACGTCCCAGCCCCAGTAGTAGAACGCCGCGATCAGGGCGGATGCCACGAAGACGCCCGCTCCCGACAGGTGCGTGAAGCCCAGCCAGTCCCACGAGAAGTCCGGCCCGGCGTGCTCGCTCGTGGACGCCCGGAAGATGGCGACGGCGGCGAACACGACGAGGATGCCGACCTCGACGACCGACATGATCCACTGCGCGCGGGCCGTCACCGTCACGCCGAAGATCACGCAGGCGGCCATCACCAGGAACCACAGTGCGCCGACCGCCGTGATGAGCGGCACGTTGTCAGCCTGGGTGGGATCGAAGAGCGAGACGGTCATGGCGCCGGCCGGTAGCGCGCCCGCGACCATGAAGATGGTCGCCGAGATCACGAGCGCCCAGCCCGAGAGGAACCCCAGGATCGGGTGCAGGCCGCGAGCGACCCACGAGTACGAGGCGCCGGCGTGCACGTCGACGCGGCCGAGGTACAGGAACGCCCACGCGATGCCGAGCATGGGGAGTCCGCACCAGAGCAGGGCGCCGGGCGCGCCCAGCCCGGCGACCCCGACGAGCGTCGCGGTGGTGGCCGCGATCGAGTAGGCGGGGGCGCTGCCGGCGACCGCCATCACGATCGAGCCGGCCGGGCTCACGCCGTCGGCCTTCAACTGGTGCTGCTCGTACTCGACCGCCCGGATGTGGGAGGTCTCGGTCTCGAGGTCGGGCTGCGTCATCGCATCGCTCCTGTGCGTCCGTGAGAGGAGAAGGACAGGGGGACGCTAGCACAACGACGCGGAATGCACATGCGGATTTCGTTGATCACCGCAGGTGCTGCAGACGAATGCGTCGTGGATCAGTCGAATCAGCGCGGATTCCGAAGGTCAGGCCTGATCCGCGAGGTCGGCGGTGAGGCGTTCGAGCTGCGCGATGCGGTCGGCTCGCTCCCGTGGCACGCCGGGCACGCCCGGGCGGCGCTGGTCGGCCCGTGGCCCGTCGAGGGGGCGGAAGTCCACACCCTCGGCCTCCAACCAGGCGAGGTAGCCGGGAAGCCGCGAGGCGAAGTCGTGCCAGGCGAGCGGTCCGCCGTTCCAGGCGACCTCCGCGAAGGCCCCGAGCCGGGGGAACACGGCGTAGTCCAGCCGCGCCCTGCTGTCGAGGTGCTCCGTCCACACGTTCGCCTGCACGCCCACGACGCGATCCCGCAGCACCTGCGGGGCGTCGGCCGGGAGCGGCTCGAACGCGGCGGCATCCTCGAGCGAGAGCACGGTGCCCACGGGAATCGGCTCCTCGGGGTCATCCGACTGCCGGTAGTCGAGGTACGTCCAGAGGTCGGGGCAGAGCACGACCTCGTGACCGAGCCGGGCGGCGAGACCGGCACCGACCGGCCCGCGCCACGATGCGACCACCGCGTCGGCGGCGGGCGGGCGCCCCTCGAGCATCTCGTCCCACCCGATCACCCGTCGTCCGCGGCCGGCGAGGTGCGCGGCGATGCGGCCGAGGAACCACGCCTGCAGCTCCGCCTCGTCGGCGAGTCCGCGCTCGGCCATGAGCTCCCGCGTGCGGGCGTCCTCATGCCATCGGCCCTTCTGCGCCTCGTCACCCCCGATGCCGACGAGGTCGGAGTCGAACACGTCGCACACCTCGTCGAAAACGTCGCAGAGGAAGCGAACCGTCTCCTCCTCGACGTTCAGCACCTCGTCGGAGATCCCGAAGCGGGTCCACGGCTCGGGCACCCGGACGCGCACGGCCTCGACGCCGCCCACGCCGTACTCGGGATAGGCGGCGAGCACGGCACAGGCGTGCCCGGGCACATCGATCTCGGGCACGATCCGGATGCCGCGCGCGGCGGCATATCGCACCAGCTCGCGCAGCTCGTGCTGGGTGTACCAGCCCTCGTGCGGCACGCCGTCGCCCGTGGCGGAGGGCCCGTGGCCCAGCTGCGACTCGCTGCGCCGCCCGCCCGCCTCGGTGAGCCGCGGATACCGCCGCACCTCGAACCGCCAGCCCTGGTCGTCAGTGAGGTGCAGCTGCAGCACGTTGAGGCCGTGCGCGGCGAGGAGGTCGACGAAGCGCAGCAGGTCGGGCATCGGCCGGAACCGGCGGGCGACGTCGAGCATGACGCCCCGCCAGGCGAACCGCGGCTCGCCGTCGAGCCGGAGGGGCGCGCGGTC
>NZ_WJSP02000370.1 GCF_009720255.1 Agromyces humi
GGCCGGGGCGCCGACCGCCGCACCGACCCGGGCGCCGACCGCCGGGCCTTCCGGTACCGGGCGGCCGACCTGTTCCCCATGTGCTCGCTGTTCAAGCCCCTGGCGGCAGCGGCGCTCGTGCGGGCGCGCGGATACGACGATGCGTACTGGTCGACGCCCATCCCGTTCACCGACGCCGACGTCGTGCGCGACTCGATCGTGCTCAGCACGCTGCGACCCCGGCAGGCGACGCCCGAGCAGCTCGCCGACGCGGCCATCCGCTTCAGCGACAACACCGCCGGCAACCTGCTGCTGCGCGAGCTCGGCGGCCCCGCCGCGATCACCGCCTTCGCGACGGAGCTCGGTGCGACCCACACGAGGCTCGACCGCTGGGAGCCCGACCTCAACGAGGCTCGCCCCGGCGACGTGCGCGACACGACCACGCCCGACGACATCGCCGCGCTGTACTCCGCGTTGCTCCTCGAGGACGCCGCCGGCGTGCTCGCCTCGTCGAGGCTGCGCGAGTGGATGCTCCGCACGACCACGTCGGGCGCGCGCATGCGCGCCGGCCTCACCGCGCCCTACGAGCTCGCGGACAAGACCGGCGGCGGCGAGTACGGCGTCGTGAACGATGCCGGCGTGCTGTGGCGGCCCGGCCTCGAGCCGACCACCCTCGTCATCCTGACCCGCACCGACCGCTTCGATGCGGTGCGGAACAACGAGGTCGTGGCCGAGGCGACGCGCATCGTCGTCGGTCGCTGAGCGCCGTCCGCGTGCCCACGCGTGCGTGAAGGCGGTCGGATGCCGCGGACGGCCGGGAATACGGTGGCCGCGGCATCCGTTCGCCTCATCGTGACTTCCCCCATCAAGATCGACATCTGGTCCGACATCGCGTGCCCGTGGTGCTACATCGGCAAGCGGCACCTCGAGGGCGGCATCGCGGCCCTCGGTGCGGACGCACCCGACGTCGAGATCGAGTACCACTCGTTCGAGCTCGCCCCCGACACCCCCGTCGACTTCGACGGGTCGGAGGTCGACTTCCTCGCGAAGCACAAGGGCCTGCCCGCCGACCGGGTGCAGCAGATGCTGCAGCACGTGACGGGCGTCGCGGCGAATGCCGGGCTCGACTACGATTTCGACGCGCTGCGGCACACCAAGACGCTGAAGGCCCACGAGCTGTTGCACTTCGCCAAGGCGCAGGGGTTGCAGCTCGAGCTGTCGGAGCGCCTGTTCCGCGCGTACTTCACCGAAGGCCGCCACGTGGGCCGGGTCGACGAGCTCGTCGAGCTGGCCGCCGAGGTCGGACTCGACGCGGAGGCCGCGCGCGAGGCGCTCGAGTCGGGCCGCTACGCCCCGGCGGTGCAGGCCGACATCGCGCAGGCGGGCGCCTACGGCATCAACGGCGTGCCCTTCTTCGTCTTCGCTCGACCTCCAGCTCGGGCGCCGGGCTCGCGGCATCCGCACTGTCGAGCTCCTCGGGTGCGATGACCGTCACCGTGCGAGCGGGGTTCGCGGCCATCGCGTCGAGGGCGGCGTCGCGAGCGAGCGGCACGAGATCGACCTCGGCGAGCTCGAGCGGCTTGGCCTCGTCGAGGCGGGCGAGGGCCAGCAGGTCCTCGACCAGGCCGCCCATGCGGATGGCCTCCTTCTCGATGCGGTCCATGGCCTGGGCCACCTCTTCGGGGCTCTGCAGGGCGCCCATGCGGTAGAGCTCCGCGTAGCCTCGCACCGAGACGAGGGGGGTGCGCAGCTCGTGCGAGGCATCCCCGACGAAGCGGCGCATCTGCTCGATGGTGCGCGCCCGGTCGCGGAAGGCCCGGTCGATGCGGTTGAGCATCGTGTTGAGGGAGCGGTTCAGCCGGCCGACCTCGGTGTTGGGCGTGGCGCCCCCGAGGCGCTGGCTGAAGTCGCCGTCGGCGATGGCGGCGGCCGTGCGCTCCACCTCGCGCAGCGGCGTGAAGGTGGAGGTCACCAGCATCCGCGTCAGCAGTGCACCGATGAGCACGACGCCGAGCCCGAAGCCGAGGAAGATCGTGAGGTAGACCGCGAGGAGCTGCTCGGTCGCCTTCGACGAGACGGCGATGATGATCGGCGCATAGGTCCCCTGCCGGTCTGCCGTCATCAGCGCGGCCACGGCTCGGAAGGTCGAGTTGCCGTCGGCGTCCCGCAAGGGGAACACCTGGTAGCCGCCGGCGTTCTTCTCGTTCACCATCGCGGGGGTGAGCATGGCGGGGAGTCGCGGCAGTTCGGAGCTCTCGCGGTCGCCCCAGTTGTGCGCCCACTTGCCGGTCTGCTCGTCGTAGACGGCGACGAAGACCTCTTCGGCCGGCCGGAAGGCGAGGTCGTCGAGGTCGGTGCCGGGATCCGCGTCGCCGCCCTCGTCGGTGAAGTACTTCATGAGATCGCCCGACGCGATCGCCGCGAGCTTGCCTTTGGTCTGCTCCTCGACGTACGAGCGGAGCATGGCGGCCGTGCCGATGCCCGAGACGAGTAACCCGAGGGTCAGCATCAGCACCGTCACACCGGTGATCTTGGTGCGCAGCGAGATGCGGTTCCACCGCTCGTTGATCGTCTGATGCATGGCTGCCCGAGTCTAGGCGGCGAAGCCTGAGTCAGGGCTTGGAGGACTTCAGCATGTACCCGAATCCCCGCTTGGTCTGGATCAGCGGCTCGTTCGAGTGCTGGTCGAGCTTGCGGCGGAGGTAGGAGATGTAGCTCTCGACGATGCCGGCATCGCCGTTGAAGTCGTACTCCCACACGTGGTCGAGGATCTGGGCCTTCGAGAGCACCCGGTTGGGGTTCAGCATGAGATAGCGCAGCAGCTTGAACTCGGTGGGGGAGAGCTCGACGGGCACGTCGCCGACGAGCACCTCGTGGGTGTCCTGGTCCATGGTGAGCTCGCCGGTGCGGATGACCGCGTCCTCCTCGGCGTGCATGGTGCGGCGCAGGATCGCCTTGATGCGGGCGACGATCTCGTCGAGGCTGAACGGCTTGGTGACATAGTCGTCGCCGCCGACGGTGAGGCCGGTGATCTTGTCCTCGGTGTCGTCCTTCGCGGTGAGGAACAGGATCGGCGCCGTGTAACCCGCTGACCGCAGTCGCTTGGTCACGCCGAACCCGTTCATGTCGGGCAGCATGACGTCGAGGATGATCAGGTCGGGCTCCTCCTCGAGCACCGCGGAGATCGTCTGCGCGCCGTTGCCGACGGCGCGCACGGCGAAGCCGGCGAATCGGAGGCTCGTGGTGAGGAGGTCGCGGATGTTGGGCTCGTCATCGACGATGAGAATGCGTGGTCCATCGCTCATGACGTCATTCTCTTGACGTTCGCTGTGATCTGCCTGTGAGTCACTTGGATGCGACGGATGGCGCGGAGATTCGCACGCAGCATCCGCCCGCTCCCGGGTCGAGGCGCACCCGCTCGGCGGTCTCGCCCACCTCGTCGGCCATGGCGCAGACCAGCGCGTGATTGAGGTCGCACAAGACCTCGGGATGCTGCACGGCCAGTTTGTGGAACGGACAGGTGCCGAGCACGGTGTCGCCGCCGTCGGCGCGCGGTTCGAAGCCGGACCGCTCGAGGGCGACGTCGAGCGCTGGGGCACCGACGGCGAGGCGGTGGCCGGCCCGGCTCG
>NZ_WJSP02000371.1 GCF_009720255.1 Agromyces humi
ACGGGCCGCTGATGCCGCGGCCACCGCCGGTGACCCGCCCGGCGCGATCCTGTCGGGCGAAGGACAGCTGGACGGCGGACGACGGCTGCGTTGGCTGCGCGTCACCGTCGATCCGGCGTCACCAGCGGGCGAGGTGACCGCCACCGCGGCGCCCGCCGTCACGTCGTGGCTCGCATCGGGGCTGGACGACGGCATGGTGCTCGTGGCGTGCCTGCCCTCGAGGCTGGCCGCGTCGCGGCCGGCATCCGTGCCCGAAGCGCTCTATGTTCTGGGGGAGGAGCCGTGCCGATGAGGAGCGAGATGTCCGAGCGAAACGGGTTGAACAGCCCCCATGAACGGTACGACGCACGCGTGCAGCGTCGGTCGGCCGTCGTCCTGAAGCGCCGGGTGATCGACCAGGAGCGGGCGCAGATCAGCGCAGCGCTCGACTGGGCGCACGATGACGAGTCGTTCGAGCGCATCGCGGCGCTCATCGTCGCAGCCCGCCGGCGATTCATCTTCGGGGCGGCGAAGTCGTTCACGTTCGCCTCGTTGCTGGCCATGGACCTCAGCGCGAGCCTCGCGAACGTCACGCTCATCGACGGCACGATCGTGCGGCCGCTCGACGTGCTGAGCGACGTCCGCAACTCGGACGTGATGGTGGCCATCTCCCTGGCGAGGTACCGGCGCTACACCATCGACATCGCACTCGAGTTCGCGCGCGCCGGCGGCACGCTCGTGCTCATCACCGATTCGGCGGATGCGCCGCTGGTGGACCACGCCGCCGAGACGATCGTGGTCAACACCGACAGCGCGTCGTATGCCAATTCGCCGACCGCGGTGGCGATGGCGCTCCACCTGCTCGCCACGCTCACGTCGGCGAGCTCGAAGGGCGCCGGACGACGCATGGTGGAACGCGACCGGCTGGCCGACGTGCTCGGCCTGTACGCGGAGTGAGCGTGCGCGTCGTCGAGGCGGGTCTCTACCGCGTGCGGATGCCGCTGGTGCACGGGTTCGAGACGAGTTCCCATCGCAAGAACGAGATCGAGCACGTGCTCGTGCGCCTGCGCGACGCCGACGGCCATGTGGGCTGGGGCGAGATCGCCTCGCCCTCGGCACCGTACTTCGGGGCCGAGACCACCGACACGTGCTGGATCATCGCCTCGTCGGTGCTGCTGCCCGCGCTCGTCGGGTCGGAGTGGGAGTCGCCCGCGGGTGCCGCCTCGGCGTGGCGGCGGGTGCGCGGCAATCGCTTCGCCATCGCGGGAGTCGACGCGGCGGTCTGGGCGCTCCACGCCGACGCCACGGGCACGTCGCTGGCCCACGCGCTCGGCGGAAGCCAGTCGGAGGTGGTGGCCGGCGTCTCACTCGGCATCGAGCCCACGATCGACGCGCTCCTGGCGCAGGTCCAGCGTCACGTCGACGACGGCTACCCGCGGGTCAAGCTCAAGATCGCACCCGGGTGGGACGTGGAGCCGGTGCGCGCGGTGCGCGCCGCGTTCCCCGACCTCGACCTCCACGTGGATGCGAACGGGGCCTTCGCGCCCGTCGCCGACGCGTTCGCGGTGTTCGCAGAGTTGGACCGTGACGGCCTCACGATGATCGAGCAGCCGTTCGCGCCCGACCACCTGCTCGCCCACGCCGAGCTGCAGCGGCGCATCGACACGCCCGTCTGCCTGGACGAGTCGGTGGAGACGGTCGACCAGTTCCGGACGGCGCTGCACCTCGGCGCGGTGCGCGTGCTCAACATCAAGGTCAGCCGCATGGGCGGGCTGACGGCCGCCCGAGCTGCGCACGACCTCGCCGTCGATGCGGGCGTGCCGGTGTGGTGCGGCGGGATGCACGAGTTCGGCATCGGGCGCGCGGCCAATCTGGCCATCGCGAGCCTGCCGGGATTCGTGCTGCCGAGCGACGTGTCGGGATCCGACAAGTACTACGCCCGCGACGTGACGACGGCGCCGATCCTCGCCACCGCCGGCCGGGTCGGCGTGCCCGCAGGCCGCGGCCTCGGGGTCGAGGTCGACGAGGCGTTCATCGCGGATGCGGCGAACGACCACCTCGAGTTCGGGGTGGCCGGGGTGGGCTCGGCCGCGGAAGTCGCCGTCGCCTGAGCGGAAGCGGAGCGCGCAGCACGCTCCGTCTCCGGCAGCGACGCCGTCGCGTGACGGATGCCGGGGCGCGTCAGTCGCGCGTCACGGCGTCGGGCGACTCGAGCTGGCGACGGATCTCGGGGTCGAGATCGGCGCCGGTGCCCGACACGAGCTCGAAGGCGGTGAGCTCGCGGGGCGCCTCCTCGATGCCGCGCAGCGGCGCGAGCACCTTGGACTCGTCGAGGGCACCGAGCTTGCGCGCGGTCGGCAGCACCTGTCGCTCGAGCGACCCCACGAAGGCGTTGTAGTCCTTCACGCTGCGCTCGATCGTGCGACCCAGCTTCTCGATGTGGCTCGCCGTGGTGGCCAGGCGCGAGTAGAGCTCGCGGCTCAGGTCGAACAGCGTCTTGGCCTCGTTGGTCAGCACGTCCTGCTGCCAGGAGAACGCCACGGTCTTCAGCACCGACCAGAGCGTGACGGGCGAGGCGAGCGCCACGCGCTTCGAGAACGCGAACTCCATGATGCTCGGGTCGGTCTCGAGGGCGGCGGAGACCAAGGACTCGCTCGGGATGAAGGCGATGACGAGCTCGGGCGAGGCGTCGAGGCCGTTCCAGTACCCCTTCGAGCCGAGCGCCGTGATGTGCGCGCGTACCGCCTGCACGTGCTGCTTCATGAAGTCGGCGCGGCGGGCGGCCTCGGCGCCGGTCGCGGTCGCGGGGATCTGGCTGGCCTCCAGGTAGGCGTTGAAGGGCACCTTGGCGTCGACGGCGATGGACTTGCCACCGGGCAGGCGCACCACCATGTCGGGTCGGCCGTGGCCGGAGTCGCTCGAGATGCTCGACTGCACGTCGAAGTCGACGCGCTCGAGGAGGCCGGCGGCTTCCACCACGCTGCGGAGCTGCGTCTCGCCCCAGACCCCTCGCGTGCTGTTGGAGCGCAGCGCGGACGCCAGCGCCTCGGCGGTGGAACGGAGCCGCTCCTCGGACTCGGCGGCGGACTTCAGCTGCTGCGACAGCTCGCCGTGCTGCAGGCTGCGCTGCGACTCGAGCTGGGTGACCTTGGACTGCATCTCGGAGAGCGACTGCTTCACGGGGGCCAGCGCCTGGAGCACGCGGCTCTCGGCCTGCTCGCGCGCCTCGCGGGCCTGCTGCTCGGCGCGGTGCTGCTCGACGAGCTCGCGCTGCTGTTGCTGGGCGGCGAGGATCTGGTCGCGCAGCGCCTCGGCGGTGGCCTGCGTGGCGGCGAGCTCCTCGCGGAGCAGGGACTTGGCGGCCTCCTCGCCGGCACGCACCTCGGCGAGCTGCGCCTGGTGCCGAGCCTCGACCAGCGCGGGGTCTTCGGTGACGGGCGCCGTGGGCGTGCGCCGGGACGACCAGACGGCCACGCCGAGGCCGCCGAGAAGGGCGCCGACGACGAGGCCGATGACCAGCAGCAGGATCTCCATGCCGCCAAGTGTGGCAGCGGCCGCCGACATCGCCTGCGATGCGGCCCGGCCGGGCGCGCATGCGAGTCGACC
>NZ_WJSP02000372.1 GCF_009720255.1 Agromyces humi
GAGCAGCGTGCCGACCAGGTCCACCGACTCGAGGGCGAACACCTCGGGGCCGCGCTCGACCACGAGGCATCCGCGCACCGCGTCGACGCGGGGGTCGGGAGCGGCGAACCGCGGCTCGACCGGAAGCTCGAGCTCGACCACGTCGCCCGCGGCGAAGGCGCGCGTCCACGACACCATTCCCGGCTCCGCGTCCTGCGCCTGCACGTCGTCGGCGCCCGCGGGTCGCAGGGTGAGCCGCGCGCCCGCCGCCCACGCCGGCACCCGCAAGGACAGCGTCCAGGACTCCGCGGCGTCCGCCAGCACCGTCACGCGCACGGCGCCCGAACGCGGGTACTCGGTCGCGACCTCGAGCGCGACCTCCTGCCCGGTCTCGAGCGTGGTGCGGATGGCGGCCGGCGCGTACTGGTGCAGCTGCACGCCCGAGGCATCCGCCGTCGCCACGTATGCGGCGAGGCTCGCGAACGTGCGGGCCGTGTTCGGCGGGCAGCACGACACGTCGAACCACGGCGCGCGCAACGACGACTGCGCCCGCGGCGACACCGTGTCGGCGTCGGCCACTGCCCCGGGCCGGCGCTGGTGCAGGGTGTTCGCGTAGTAGAAGGCGGTGCCCGAGGCACTCGGCGAGGTCTCCACCACGTTGAACAGCGTGCGCTCGATGAGGTCGGCGAAGCGCGGATCCCCCTGGGCGAGCAGCAGCCGCCAGCTGAACATCACGGAGGCCACGCCCGCGCAGGTCTCGGAGTACGCCCGGTCGCTCGGCAGCTCCCAGTCCTCGCCGAACGCCTCGTCCTGGTGGTGCGAGCCCTGCCCGCCGGTCACGTAGGTGCGACGCTCCACGGTGGTCTCCCACTGCCGGTCGAGCGCACCGAGCAGCTCGTCGTCCCCGGTCTCGATCGCGACGTCCGCCGCGCCGGCCGCGAGGTAGTTGGCGCGCACCGAGTGACCGCGCAGCACGCCGGCCTCGCGCACGGCGACGTCGTCCTGGTAGTACGAACGGCCCCACTCGATGTCGCGCAGCCTGCCGTGGCCGTGCCGCTCGACGAACAGGCGGGCCTGCTCGACGTAGCGCGGCTCGCCGAGCGCGCGGCCCAGCTCGGCGAGGCCCACCTCGACCTCGGCGTGTCCGCAGATGCGCTCGTCGCCGCCGACGCCGAAGACCTCGCACACGAGGTCGGCCGCCCGGCGGGCGATGCCGACGAGTCCGTCGTCGGCATCGGGGCGCGTGCGCACCCGGGCGACGGCCGCCTGGAAGAGATGTCCCAGGCAGTACAGCTCGTGGCCCCACTCGAGGTCCGACCAGCGCGCACCCTGACCGGGCCGCCCGAACCGCGTGTTCAGGTAGCCGTCGGGCTCCTGCGCGGCCGCGACCCGCGCCACGACCGCACGCAACCGCGCCTCGAGCTCGTCGACGGGCTCGCCCACCGCGTCGCGACGGCCGATCTCCCAGGCGATCGCCTCGAGGTACTTGTAGACCTCCGAGTCGGAGAACTCGCGGCCGCGGCGTCCCTCTGGAAGTGCTCCGGATGCCGCGAGGTCGAAGTTCGCGAGCCAGCCCTCGCGCTCGAGCCACGCGCCGATGTGGTGGATCGTGGCGGTGCCGTTGACGGCCTGCCGGTGGCCCCAGAATCCGCCGGTGATCGTCACCTCGTCGAGGCCGAGCGGGCGCAGTACTCCCGCACTCGGCGCGACGGGCACCGCGTGCGTCGTGGTGGTGGTGTTGGTGGTGAGCGTCATGGTCATCCCTTGAAGGCGCCGGACATGAAGCCGCGCACGTAGTGACGTTGGAGGATCAGGAAGAGCAGGATGCACGGCACGGCCAGCACGACCACGCCTGCTTCGGTGGCGCCGTAGTCGACGACGCCCTGCACCTGCCCGCGGAGGTTCGAGACGGCCAGCGGCAGCGTCATCTTGTTCGAGTCGTTGATGAGGATCAGCGGCGCCATGAAGTCGTTCCACGCCGCGAGGAACGCGAAGAGCGCCACCGTGATGAGGCCCGGCTTCACGGCGGGGATGAGCACCCGCCAGAGCACCGTGAAGCTGGAGCATCCGTCGACCATGGCCGCCTCGTCGAGCTCGCGCGGCACGGCCTCGAACGAGATGCGCATCATGAACATCGAGAACGGCAGCTGGAACATCGTGAGCACCAGCGCGACGCCCACGAGCGAGTTCGACAGCCCGACCAGGTTGAGCAGCACGTAGAGCGGGATCAGCAGGGTCGTGTACGGCACCATCAGGATCGCGAGCGTGGCGAGGAACAGGGCGTTCTTGCCCGGGAACGAGAACCGCGCGAACGCGTAGCCGCCGAGCAGCGAGATGACGAGGGTCAGGGCCACGGTGAGCAGCGACACGAACACCGAGTTGAAGAGGTAGACCCAGATGCCCGCCTGGTAGTTCGCGAGCGTCACGTAGTTGCCGAGGCCCCAACCGTCGACCTGGTTCGTGCCCGCCCGCGGCGAGAACGACGCCACCGTCGTCCAGATCAGGGGGTAGAGGAACAGCACGGCGAGCGCGCCGGTGACCACCCAGTAGGGGGTGCGCAGTGCGATGCCCGCGAACGAGGTGGGCGGATGCTTCCGCGCCACGCCATACCGGGTGCGCGGGCCGTGCGCCGCGGCATCCGTCACGATCGCCCGGGTGGTGTCGGGCGCGGTGTCGATGCTCATCAGTCCTCGGCCTTCCTGCTGAACGCGCGGATCTGCGCGACGTTGATGACGACGAGGGCGAGCAGCACGATCACCGAGAGCGCCGCGGCCACGCCGAGGTTGTTCGGGCCCTGGAACGCGACGCTGTAGATGAGCTGCACGATCGTGATCGTGGAGTTGTCGGGCCCGCCCTTGGTGAGGATGTAGAACTGCTCGAACGCGAGCAGCGAGCCCGTGACGCAGAGCACCGTCGTGAGCGCGAGCGTGGGCCGCAGCAGGGGCAGCGTCACGCTGCGGAACGTCTGCCACCGTGAGGCGCCGTCGATGCGGGCGGCCTCGTAGACGTCGTCGGGGATGCCCTGCAGGCCCACCAGCATGAGCAGCATGTAGAAGCCCGCGTACCGCCAGACGATGAGGAAGATGGTCGACCAGAGGGCGCCGTCGGGGGTGCCCAGGAAGGTGAAGCCCCACGCCGCCATGAGGTCGGCGAACGGCCCGGCGATCGGCGAGTAGAGCACGTAGAAGAGGAGCGACGCGGATGCCAGGCCGAGCGCGCTCGGGATGAGGAACGAGGTGCGCAGCAGCCCCTTCCAGCGCGACGACTCCTGCACGAGCAGGCCGAGCCCGAGCGCCAGGGCGAGCAGGATCACGGTGGTGAGGATCGTGTACTTCAGGGTGAACACGACCGAGTCCGTGAAGAACCGGTTCGTCACCGCGTCCTCGTAGTTGTCGGGCAGGTTCCAGCCCTGGTTGCCGCCGAGCAGCGGCCAGTCCGAGCCCGACATCTGCAGCACGAGCAGCAGCGGGAGCACTGATCCCCCGCCGGCTGGAGAACCTCCTGCCCGCGGGCAAGAACGTCGGTACCACCCACATCACCAACGGGGCCTTCCGGCTCCACCCGGTGGAGTGGAACATCGGCGAAGCGGCCGGCC
>NZ_WJSP02000373.1 GCF_009720255.1 Agromyces humi
TGGCGCCGACGCGTGCCCGCCCTCGCCGTGCGCGGCGAGGCGCAGGGTCACGACACCCTTCTCGCCGACGCCGACCATCGCCGCCGGGACCTTCACGAACGGCAGCGGCGCGTCGACGACCGCCCCGCCCTCGTCGAGCACGAGCCAGGGCGTGAGTCCGCGCTCGCGGAACAGGTCGGCGATGGCGCGGGCGGCGTCGCCATGGCTCTCCTCGTCGCCGCCGAACGAGAGGTACACGTCGCGGGCCGGCACGAACCCGTCGGCGAGCAGGTTCTCCACCGCCTCGAGCAGCACGAGCAGCGGTCCCTTGTCGTCGAGCGTGCCGCGCCCGTGCACGGCCCCGTCGCCGATGCGCCCCTCGAACGGCGGGAACGTCCAGCCGTCCGTCTCGACGGCCGGGACGACGTCGTAGTGGGCCATGAGCACCACGGGGTCGCCCGCTCCACGTCCACGCCAGTGGAAGAGCAGTCCGAGCGGCGTCACCCGCTCGCAGGCGAGATTCGCGTGCACCAGGGGATAGAGCTCTGCGAGCAGTTCCCGGAATCGGTCGAAGTGGGCGAGCCCCCGCTGCGCCAGGTCAGCCGACACCGTCGGCAGCTGCACCATGCGGGCGAGGCGCTCCGGCGCGCCGGGGCGCACGGTCACGGGTCGGGGCATTGCTCCACCCTAGGAGACGGTGCCGAGGGCACCGCTGACAACCGCGGCGCCGGATGCTAGCGTCGGGAACATGACCCCGCAGGAGCTCGAGACCCTCGTGTACCTGCGCCGAGCGCGCGACCTCATCGACCGCGACTACGCGAAGCCGCTCGACGTGCCGACCATGGCCGAGAAGGCGCTCATGTCGCCCGCCCACTTCTCGCGCCAGTTCCGCGCGGCCTACGGCGAGACGCCGTACAGCTACCTGATGACCCGCAGGATCGAGCGCGCCATGGCGCTGCTCCGCGCCGGTGTGAGCGTCACCGACGCGTGCATGGCGGTCGGGTGTACCTCGCTCGGGTCGTTCAGCTCGCGGTTCTCCGAGATCGTCGGCGAGACGCCCTCGGCGTACCGCAGCCGGGAGCACGATGCCGTCAACGCGATGCCGTCGTGCGTCGCCAAGGCGCACACCCGTCCGGTGCGCAATGCATCGAGCAGGATCGAAGAAGCCGGTGGCGTGAGCGCGGCCTAGAGTCGCCTCCATGACCATCGCACTCCAGTACACCAACATCACCGTCAACGACGTCGACGAGGCCATCGCCTTCTACGGCGACGCGCTCGGCCTGAAGGTGGTGAACGATGTCGCCTCGGGGAAGCACCGCTGGGTCACGCTCGGCAGCGATGCCCAGCCCGGCCTCGGCATCGTGCTCTCCGAGCCGCACGCCGGCCGTTCCCAGGCCGATGGCGACGCGATGCAGGAGCTGCTCGCCAAGGGCGTGCTGCCCATGCTCGTCTTCAGCTCCGACGACATCGACGCCACGTTCGAGACCGTGCGGGCATCCGGCGCCGAGGTGCTCCAGGAGCCCATCGACCAGCCGTGGGGACCCAGGGACTGCGCCTTCCGCGACCCGTCGGGCAACACCGTCCGCATCTCGCAGGCGGCCTGAGCCGCGTCAGGCGGCGAGGTGCGCGGCAGGCGCGAGCAGCGCGGCGAGTTCCGTCGCCGACAGCTCCCGTCCGAACGCCGGATGGCCGGGCTCGAGTGCGCGCCCGTTCGCGAGCGGTCCGCCGTCGACCGCGTCGAATCCGATGTCGTCGATGAGCTGCGCGATCACCGCGCGCGCATCGGCGTCGTCGCCCACGACGGCGAGCGCGCGGCGCAGTGGGGATCCCGCGTCCATCGCGTCGTCCTCCATCTCGTGGTAGCCGACGTGGTTCAGCGACTTCACGACCCGGGCGAGCGGGTTGCGCGAGGCGTTGATCTCGCTCGTCGAGCGCTCGTCGGCGTCGATCGCGGCGATGTGGCCGTCGACCGGCGGCCAGTAGTTCATGGCGTCCACGACGATGCGTCCGCCGAAGTCCTCCCATGGCACCGTGCCGGCCTTGCCGAACGGCACGGCGACGATGATGACGTCCGCGCCGGCGACGAGCTCGTCGGGCGTGACCACGCGAGCGCCGGGGGCCACGACGGACACCAGCAGGTCGAGGGCGGTCTGGCGCGGCGAGCCGGCGATGAGGACGTCGTACCCGGATGCCACGAGCAGGCGGGCGAGCGCGGTGCCCACCTTCCCCGCACCGAAGATGCCGATGACCGGCCGATCCGTCACGTCCACCCCTCCATTCTCGCCGACGCGACCGATGCATGCGTCGACATCATCCGGCAACGCCCGTTCAGCCCCCGGCATTCCCGCATGCCCGACCGCGACAGCCCGGCCTTCGGGGAATACGCTCGGCGTGACGTGAGTTGGCGTGGAAGATGCGTACGTATGCAGACGCGGAGATGAGGCAGGACATGGCCCAGCGCTACGAATTCGGACTCGACACCTTCGGCGATGTGACGGCGGCGCCCGACGGCACGCCGCTGCCGCATGCGCAGGTGCTGCGCAACGTCGTCGAGGAGGCCGTGCTCGCCGATCGCCTGGGCCTCGACTTCTTCGGCATCGGGGAGCACCATCGGCACGAGTTCGCCGTCTCCGCGCCCGAGGTCGTGCTCGGCGCGATCGCCGGTCGCACCGAGCGGATCCACCTCGGCTCGGCCGTGACCGTGCTGAGCTCCGACGACCCGGTGCGCGTCTTCCAGCGCTTCGCCACGCTCGACGGACTGTCGGGCGGCCGCGCCGAGGTGATCCTCGGGCGCGGATCCTTCATCGAGTCGTTCCCCCTGTTCGGCTTCGACCTCGAGCAGTACCAGGAGCTCTTCGAGGAGAAGCTGAACCTCTTCTCCGCGCTGCTCCCGCAGGAACCCGTCACGTGGAGCGGCGAGCTCAGGCCGCCGCTCACCGACCAGCTCGTCTACCCGCCCGTGGAGCACGGACGGCTGAAGACCTGGGTCGGCGTCGGCGGCAGCCCCGAGTCCGTGGTGCGGGCCGCGCACTACGGACTGCCGCTCGTCCTGGCGATCATCGGCGGCAGCCCGGCCCGATTCGCCCCGCTCGCAGACCTCTACCGCCGGGCGCTCTCGCAGTTCGGCCACCCCGAGCAGCCGGTCGCGATCCACTCGCCCGGATTCATCGCCGACAGCGACGCCGAGGCCCTCGACGTGCTGTGGCCGCACTACAAGGTCATCATCGACCGCATCGGCAAGGAGCGCGGCTGGGGCCCGGTCACGCGCGAGCACTTCGAGGGCGAGGCCGGACCGAACGGCGCCCTCTACGCGGGCTCGCCCGAGACCGTCGCGCAGAAGATCGCCGCGGCCATGCGCACGGTCGGCGCGGTGCGCTTCGACCTGAAGTACTCGAACGGCACCCTGCCGCACGAGGCGATGATGGGAAGCATCGAGCGGTACGCCACGCTCGTCGTGCCGCGGGTCCGCGAACTCCTCGGGGCAGCGGATGCAGCGGACGCCGAGCTCGACGTCCTGGCCGCCGCCGATCGTGCGGATGCCGCGGCTGCGGCCGAGCACCCGGGCGACTGAGCCGCCCCCCTCAGG
>NZ_WJSP02000374.1 GCF_009720255.1 Agromyces humi
CGGCCGTCGTGGCGACCGGTTCGACGCCGACGGATGCGACGGCCACGGCGTACACGACCCCCTCGACGAGCGGCAGCCGAGGACGTTCGGCCGGCGCCGCGTCAACCGCTTCGAGACGCACCTCGCCCTCGACCTCGTCGATGAGCCGCTCGGCCCACGTGGAGACGCCCTCACCCGAGACCGTGGTGTCGCCGATCACCACGCGGACGGGCCCGCGGGCCACGACCCGCGCCGACGTGCCGCCCTCACCGCGCACCACGAGCGCGAACGACGGCGTGGCCGCGAGTCCCGACGCGGTGAGCCGGTCGAGGACATGGGGCGTCGGGTCGGGGGCGCCGAGCTCAGCCCACACCGCCGCCACCGCGTCGGCTGCAGTGATCGGAGCCAGGAGGGCGACACGACCGCGCACGGCGGCGAGCCAGTCGCCGGTGGGATCAGGCCGATACGTCGCCATGCTGCCCTCCCCCGGTGCGCGGCGTGGTGTCCTCGGCGGCTCGGGACAGCGAGCCGGTGCGGTCGCGGGTGGTCTCGTCGTCATCGTCGTCATCGCCGAGCAGCGACTCCACCACGATGACGGTGACGTTGTCACGACCGCCGTGCTCGAGCGCGGCATCGACCAGCTCGCCGGCGAGGCCCGCCGCGTGCCCGGTGTCGCCGGCGAGGACCTGTGCGAGCTGCTCGTCGTCGACCTCTTTCGAGAGGCCGTCGGAGCAGATCAGGAACACCTGGCGGCCGGCGGCGGGGATGAGCCACACATCGGGGTCGACGACCTCGTCGGCGCCCATCGCCCGCGTGATCACGTTGCGGTCGGGATGGCGCTCGGCATCCTCGGCGCTGATGAGGCCGGCATCGACGAGCTCCTGCACCGCCGAATGGTCGACGCTGAGCTGCTGCAGCGTGCGTCCGTCCCACGAGTAGACGCGTGAGTCGCCGACGTTGAACACCATCCAGTGGAAGCCCGCGCCGTCGCCCGCGTCGACGAGCGCCACGCCCGTCAGCGTGGTGCCGGCGACCGCCGTGCCCTCCTCGCCCTCGGCGCTCAGCGCGCGGACAGCCTCGTTCGAGCTGTGGATGGCGTCGAGCACCTGCTCGGGCGAGGACGGACGACCGGCCTCGAGGTGGCGGCGGAAGGTCTCGACCACCGTGCGACTCGCGGCATCGCCGCGCGCGTGGCCGCCCATGCCGTCGGCCACGAGATAGACCGGTGCGGCGGCGAGGAACGCGTCTTCGTTCACGCTGCGGACGCGACCCACGTCGCTCTGGGCGCTGTGGGCGATCACGGCGGAACCGCGCGGGAGTCGGACGATGTCCTCGCCATCAGCGGACACGGTTCTCCTCGTCGCAACTCGCCTGCGGGCCCCCCAGGCCCGGGCGCCCCACCCAGGCGCCGCCTCCCCACGCTAGCAACTCCAGGCGGGTCTCGCGGACCGCTGTGGACAGAGCGCCGCCCCCGCCAGGATCAGTGCTCGCGGCGGGGGGCGTCCTCCGTGAAGTGGGGCACCTCGTCCATGAGCTTCACGCCACGGCGCTTCGAGTCGACGCGGGCCTTCACCAGGCTCGCGATCGTCGCCACCGTCATGGCGACCACGATCACCCCGAGCGACGCCCAGGTCGAGATCTCGGGTGCCCATTCGACGGGCTCGCCGCCGTTGAGGAACGGGAGCTCGTTGACGTGCAGGGCGTGGAAGACGAGCTTCACGCCGATGAAGGCGAGGATGAACGCGATGCCGTACTTGAGGTACTCGAGCCGCTCGAGCAGGCCGCCGAGGAGGAAGTAGAGCTGACGGAGGCCCATCAGCGCGAACACGTTGGCCGTGAAGACGATGAACGCCGACTGCGTGATGCCGAAGATGGCCGGGATCGAATCCAGCGCGAAGAGCAGGTCGGTCGTGCCGATCGCGATGAACACGATGAGGATCGGCGTGAACATGCGCGTGCCGTCGACGGTGGTGCGCAGCTTGATGCCGTCGTAGTCGTCGGAGATGCGAATCCGCTTGCGGAGCATCCGCACGAGTGCGCTCTCGGTCTCCTCGGCGCTCTCCTCGCGGTGCAGGAACGCCTGCTGGATCGCCGTCCAGACGAGCCAGGCGCCGAAGATGTAGAAGATCCAGCTGAAGTTCTCGATGAGCTGGGCGCCGAGCAGGATGAACACCCCGCGGAAGATCAGCGCGAGGATGATGCCCACCATGAGCACCTCCTGCTGCATCTTCTTCGGCACCGAGAACCTCGCCATGATGATGACGAACACGAAGAGGTTGTCGATCGAGAGGCTGTACTCCGTGAGCCAGCCGACGACGAACTGGCCGGCGTGCTCGGCGTCGCCGAGCAGCAGCATGAGCAGTGCGAACACGAGCGCGAGCGCCACGTAGAAGACCACCCACAGGGTCGACTCCCGGAACGACGGCACGTGGGGCCGCTTGATGACGAGCAGCAGGTCACCGATGAGGATGAGGGTCAGGACCACGAGGGAGCCGACTTCGAACCAGACGGGGAGTTCGAGCACAGGGAGCCTTCCGGGGTTAGTGGGTACAGGTGGACCCGAAAGTCTCTCCCGACCGCGCCCTCGGCGCGCCGCCACGCCCGGAGCGGCGTCTCTGGCGCTCGTACTGACGATCGTGGCCCGAGGCGTGCGCCTCGCGGGATACTCCCCTTCGCTCAGCCGAGTCTAGCGGAGGGCGAGCGGATGCCGCAGCGCGCGGCCATAGCCGCCGAACCCGTCGTGACCGAGGGCGGCGGCATGGATCGGAGTCGACGCATGCCTGCCCAGAAATGCAGAAAACCCCCGGATGACCGGGGGTTTTCTTTGTTGTGACCCCAGCGGGATTTGAACCCGCGCTGCCGCCGTGAGAGGGCGGTGTCCTAGGCCGCTAAACGATGGGGCCGAATCGACAACTTGAAGAGTATGACACAGGCTCGCGGCTCCCGCAAAATCGACGCCGCCGCGGCATCCGTCGCCGTGATCATGCGAAGACCGACAGGGCCCCGGGCACCACGTCGACCTCGATCGGGAGCCGGCCGATGCGCTCCCCGTCGGCATACGCGACGATGTCGTCGGCCTCGATGCGCACCCGGCTCGCCCGCACGAACTCGACCGCGGGGTGGTCGACGTGGGTGCCCGCGAACACCTTCGGGAACACGCGGACGAGCGCCGAACGGGACAGCGGGTGCACGATGAAGACGTCGAGCAGCCCATCCGCGAGGTCGGCGTGCGGCACGATGCGCATGCCGCCGCCCAGCGAGGGATTGTTCGCGACGGACACGAGCATCGCCCGCTGCTCGCGGCGCACCCCGTCGATCGTGATGACATACGTGCGGGGACGGAACGTGGCCAGCTCGCGGGCGAGGGCGAGCGTGTACCGACTCGGGCCGCGGGGACGGGTCATCCGGTTCGCCCGCTCGTTGACGACCGCGTCGAAGCCCGCCGAGACCACGCTCGCGAACCACGTGCGCAGGTCGCCGTGCCGGATGACCCCGGCATCGATCCGCCTGGGCTCGCGGTCGAGCGCGGCGAGCAGCGCGTCGGTCGCGGCTGCGGGATCGTCGTACGGCAGCCCCAG
>NZ_WJSP02000375.1 GCF_009720255.1 Agromyces humi
ACGGTGGCGGGCGTGCCCGCCGTCGCATCCGTGCGCCTGGCCATCAGGCGGCCGGGGTCACGACGCCGGGCTGGTCGCCGTGGGCGCGGAAGAGGTGCATCGAGAGCGCGGGGATGCGGATGCGCTCGCCGGGCGCGTGCTCGGCGGGATCCTCGACGGGCTGCTCGCCGGCGGAGTCCCAGATGAGGGTGTAGCCGGTGACGCCGGGATGGTCCGGCAGGACCACCTCGGTCGGCGCCTCGTGCGCGTGCACGACGAGCAGGATGCGGTTGAAGGCCTCGAACTCGGGCGTCGACGCCGCGAGGTACTGCAGGGTGCGCTCCTCGGGCGAGTGCCAGTCGTCGATGGTCATCGTCGTGCCCTCGGCGGTGAACCAGTCCATCTGCGACGCGCTCGGGGTCGTCTCGCCGAGACGTCCGAACCGCACCGGCCGGATCGCCGGGTTCTCCTCGCGCACGCGCAGCAGCCGCCTCGTGGTCTCGAGGATGCTCGCGTCACGCTCGTCGTCGCGCCAGGACAGCCAGGTGAGCTCCGAGTCGTGGCAGTACGCGTTGTTGTTGCCGCGCTGGGTGCGGCCGTACTCGTCGCCCGCGGTGATCATCGGCACGCCCGCGGAGAGCAGCAGCGTGCCCAGCAGGTTGCGGATGGTGCGGCGCCGGTCCGCGTTGACGACCGGGTCGTCGGTGCCGCCCTCGACCCCGTGGTTGTACGAGTTGTTGCCGTCGGTGCCGTCGCGGTTCTGCTCGCCGTTGCCGAGGTTGTGCTTGACGTCGAAGGTCGTGAGGTCGGCGAGCGTGAAGCCGTCGTGCGCGGTCACGAAGTTGAGGCTGGCGAGCGGACCCCGCTCGAGGGAGAACGTGTTCGAGGAGCCGGCGAGCCGCGTCGCGAACCGGCCGATGCCGCTGCCGGCCGTGCCGGTCTGCCGCTCCCTCCGCAGGTCGCCCAGCCAGAAGTCGCGCATGCGGTCGCGGTACCGGTCGTTCCACTCGCTGAATCCCGCCGGGAAGTTGCCGGTCTGCCACCCGCCGGGGCCGACGTCCCACGGCTCGGCGATGAGCTTCACGGTGCTCAGCACCGGATCCTCGAGCATGGCGCGCAGCAGCGGATGCTCGGGCGTGTAGCCGCCGTGGTCGTCGCGGCCGAGGGTCGCCGCGAGGTCGAGGCGGAACCCGTCGACCTGCAACTCCTCGGCGAAGTACCGCATCGAGTCGAGCACGAGCCGCTGGGCGGCGACATGGCCGACGTCGAGGGTGTTGCCGCACCCGGTCGTGTCGACGTACCGGCCGTGCGCGTCGTGGCGGTAGTAGGACGCGTTGTCGATGCCGCGGAACGAGTACGTCGGTCCCTGTCGGCCCTCCTCGGCGGTGTGGTTGTAGACGACGTCGAGCACGACCTCGAGGCCGGCTTCGTGCAGCCGTCGCACCATGCCCGCGAACTCACGCCGCACCGCTCCGGCGCCCTCCGCCTGGGCTGTCGCCGACGCGTACGGCGCGTGCGCGGCGAAGAATGCGAGGGTGTTGTAGCCCCAGTAGTTGAGTCGCCCCTGGCGCACCAGCCGCTGCTCGGAGACGAAGGCGTGCACGGGCAGCAGTTCGACAGTGGTGATGCCGAGGCTCGTCAGGTACTCGAGCGACGCATCGTGGGCGAGTCCGGCGTAGGTGCCCCGCAGCTGCTCGGGGATGGCGTCGTTCAGCTTGGAGAAGCCGCGCACGTGCGTCTCGTAGACGACCGTGTGGTCGAGCGGCACGCGAGGCTTCTCGATGCCGCCCCAGTCGAACCCGCTCTCGCCGAGCGGAGCGACGGCGACGCCGCGCCACGACCCGTCGGCCACGGGTGCGAGACCGCGCGCGTAGGGGTCGAGCAGGGTGTGCGCCGGGTTGAACGCGTGATCGGAACCCGCGGGACCGTCGACGCGCAGGCCGTAGCGCGCGCCCGGCACGAGCGCCGTCGACGTCGCCTCCCACACCCCGTGGGCATCGCGCACCAGTGGTGCGCGCTCGACCGCCCACGCCAGGTCGCCATCCGCGAACACCTCGAGGTCGACGGAGGTCGCGTGCTCCGACCAGACCCGGATCGTCCCGCCGTCAGCGCCCGCGCGGACGCCGAGATCGCGGAGGGGGTCGGCGGCAGACATGCGATCTACAGTAGTTCGTGTGCAAGCGCTCCCATGTCGGGAGCGGGAGGAGGCCTGCGCATGGTGTACCTCGACCACGCCGCGACCACCCCGATGCGGCCGGAGGCGATCGACGCGCTCACCGCCGCGCTCGCCGTGGTGGGCAATCCCTCGTCGATCCACAGCGCCGGCCAGCAGGCGAAGCGGCTGCTCGAGGAGTCGCGCGAGCGCATCGCCGCCACCCTCGGCGCCGACGGCATCGAGCTGGTCTTCACGGGCAACGGCACCGAGGCCGTCAACCTCGCCGTCAAGGGGCTCTGGTGGAGCCGGCAGGGGAGCGGGTCCGATGCCGTGCCGCGGCCCCGCATCCTCGTGCCGGCAGGCGAGCACCACGCGACGGTCGACACGGTCGAGTGGCTCGCACTCCACGAGGGCGCAACCGTCGTGGAGCTGCCGCTCGACGAGCTCGGGCGGCTCAGGCTCGACGTGCTCGAGGCCGAGCTGGCCCGCGATGCGGCATCCGTTGCGCTCGTCACGATGCTCTGGGCCAACAACGAGGTCGGAACGATCCAGCCGGTCGAGGAGGTCGCCCGCCTCACCGCCCGCGCCGGCGTGCCGCTGCACGTCGACGCGATCGCCGCCTACGGCCAGCTGCCGATCGACGTCCACGCGCTGCGACGGGCGACGGATGCCTCGGCCGGCGGCATCCGCGATTGCTAGCGTCATGCCATGGCGACCCTCTCGCACGACCCCCGCTGGCCCCGGGCGGGCGGATGGCCCGCGCTCGCGGACCTCGAGCCCGCGGCATCCGTGGATCTCGTGCTGCTCGGCGTTCCCGCGTGGCGCACCTCGCTGTCGCCGACGAACGCACATGCCACGCCGGCGGCGATCCGCGAGGCGCTGCAGCGGTACAGCCCTGCGCTGATGCCCGACCGGCGCGCTCCCGAGGGTGACGCGGCACGGGTCGCGCGCGACCTCGATGAGCTCAGGTTCGCGGATGCCGGCGACATCGACGAGCCCGATGGCGCCGCGGGGGAGGCGCGCACCATCGCCGCGACGGCCGCGGCGCTCGAGCGGGCGACCGCGCTCGTGGCGCTCGGCGGCGACAACTCGGTGACCGTGGCGACCGCGCTCGGCGCCTGGGGCGACGACCTTGGCACGGCCGGACTCGTGACGATCGATGCCCACTTCGACCTGCGCGACGGCGTCTCGAACGGATCGCCCGTGCGGCGCCTCGTTGAGGCCGGCCTCGATCCGCGCCGCATCGTCCAGGTCGGCATCGCCGACTTCGCGAACTCGGCGGCGTACGCCGAGCAGGTGTTCGACGTCGAGCCGCTCTCGCTCCCACAGGATCCGGGTGCGGCATCCCTCGCCGAGATCGCGGACTCTCCCGCCGTTCGCCTGTTCCTCGACCGCGCCCACGCCGCCGACCAGCGC
>NZ_WJSP02000376.1 GCF_009720255.1 Agromyces humi
ACTGCGTCGCGAGCCGCTGCGCGACCCTGATGTGGTGCTGCGCGATCTTGTTGCCCACGCCCCGGCTGCCCGAGTGCAGGAACAGCCACACCGCGTCGGTCTCGTCGAGCGACACCTCGATGAAGTGACCAGGTCGACGCGCTCGTGCGCAACGGCGTGCGCGCCGCCTACCTCAACTCGAGCCAGCAGCCGGCCGGGCGCGCGGCGGTCGAGCGGGCCTACCTCGCTGGAGAGCTCGACCTGCTCTACATCGCGCCCGAGCGGCTGAACTCCGAGGCCTCCAAGCGCTTCCTCGAGGGCGGCCGCGTCGCCCTCTTCGCCATCGACGAGGCGCACTGCGTGGCCCAGTGGGGGCACGACTTCCGGCCCGACTACCTCGCGCTCTCCGACCTCGCCGAGCGCTGGCCCGACGTGCCGCGCATCGCCCTCACGGCCACGGCCACCGAGGCGACGCACCGCGAGATCACCATGCGCCTCTCGCTCGAGGGCGCGCGGCACTTCGTCTCGAGCTTCGACCGGCCCAACATCCAGTACCGCATCGCGCCCAAGCTCGAGGTGCGCAAGCAGCTCCTCGACTTCGTGCGCACCGAGGGCCGGGATGCCTCGGGCACGCCCGTCTCGGGCATCGTCTACGCGCTCTCCCGGGCCAGCACCGAGAAGCTCGCGGCCTTCCTCGCCGCCAACGGCGTCAACGCGCTGCCCTACCACGCCGGCCTCGACGCCGGGCTGCGCCGCAGCACGCAGGAGCGGTTCCTCCGGGAAGACGGCGTGGTCATCGTCGCCACGATCGCGTTCGGCATGGGCATCGACAAGCCCGACGTGCGCTTCGTCGCCCACGTCGACCTGCCGAAGTCCGTCGAGGGCTACTACCAGGAGACGGGTCGTGCCGGCCGCGACGGCACGCCCGCCACCGCGTGGCTCGCCTACGGCCTGCAGGACGTGGTGCAGCAGCGCCGCATGATCGACGAGAGCCCGGGCGACCTCGCGCATCGCCGTCGCCTGTCCGAGCACCTCGACGCGATGCTCGCCCTCTGCGAGACGGTGCAGTGCCGCCGCCAGAACCTGCTCGGCTACTTCGGCGAGCCCAGCCAGCCGTGCGGCAACTGCGACACCTGTCTCGAGCCCCCCGAGGCATGGGACGGCACGGTTCCCGCGCAGAAGCTGATGTCCACGATCGTGCGCCTGCAGCGCGAGCGTCGCCAGAAGTTCGGCGCCGGCCACCTCATCGACATCCTCCGCGGAAAGGAGACGCCGCGCGTCCGCCAGTACGGCCATGACGCGCTGGCGACCTGGTCGATCGGCGCCGACCTCTCCGAGCAGCAGTGGCGCGGCGTCGTCCGGCAGCTCCTCGCGCAGGGCCTCCTCGCGACGCACGGCGAGTACGGCACCCTCACGATCACGGATGCCGCGGCCGAGGTGCTCTCGGGTGCCCGCAGCGTGATGCTCCGCGCCGAGGCCGACCGTCCGGCGCGCTCGCGCGGGCCCAAGGCGGTGGCGGCGGCGGCCGACCTCGAACCCGCGCAGGCCGAGCTCTTCGAGGCGCTGCGCACGTGGCGGGCCGGCGAGGCACGCGAGCAGGGAGTGCCCGCCTACATCGTCTTCGGCGACGCCACCCTGCGCGCGGTCGCCGTGGCGAGGCCCGAGCGGATCGGCGACCTCGACGGCATCACGGGCATCGGCGCGAAGAAGCGCGAGGCCTACGGCGAGGCGCTGCTGGCGGTGGTGGCGGCCGCATAGGATCGCGCCAAGCGGGCCGTGGCCGCGGCATCCGTGCCTTCGACCAAGGAGAGCGCCATGTCCGAACAGCTCGGCCCTCAGCGTCCGCTCGGCGTCACCATCGTCGCCGCCCTGGCGGTCGTCTCCGGGGCCTTCGACATCATCGGCGGCATCGTGCTGCTGTCGATGCAGTCCGACCCGACCACGGCCGACGCCTTCGGCGGCGCGGGCATCGCCACCTCGCTCGCCGTCATGGAGATCGCGTTCGGCATCATCATGGTGCTCATCGCAGTCGGGCTGCTGCGAGGCAACACGGTCTCGCGCATCGCGGCGACGATCGTGCAGGCGATCTCGCTCGCCGGGTCGATCTGGATCGGCATCGCGCAGCCCTCGACCCTGTCGACCGAGATCGTGAGCGCGCTGGTGGCCCTCGCCATCCTGATGCTGCTCTGGTCGGCCGACGCCACGCGCTACTTCAAGGGCCTCGCGCCCGACCAGCCCACCAGCTGACGCGACGCGACGGATGCCACGACCTCTCGCCGCGGCATCCGTCGCCGCGCTAGCATCGGGCCAGGGTCGTCGCCTGGGACGACGCGCGGGAGTGGGGAGCGCATCATGTCGGAAGCAGCAGCACCAACTGTCCACCGGCCGATCGGCGTCGCGATCGTGGCCGTGCTGGCGGGCCTCTCGGGCGTCATCGACGTGATCACCGGCATCCTCCTCATGTTCGAGGGGGGCAACCCCGAGATCGCCGAGGCGTTCGGCGGGCCGAACGGCGTGCTCGCGGCTTCCATCGGCTCGATCCTGCTGGGCGTCATCGTGCTGTCCCTGTCGTTCGGCATCTGGCTCGGCCGCTGGGTGGCGCGCATGATCGTGACGGTGCTCGAGGCACTGTCGCTCATCCAGTCGCTGTTTCTCGCCGTGGCGAACCTCGGCAACCCGGTGGGCGAGTGGGCGAGCGTCTTCTTCTCGGCGCTGGTCATGATCCTGCTCTGGACGCGCCCGTCGAGCGCGTACTTCCGCGGCAGCGAGGTCGCCGCGCGCTAGCATCACCCCAAGTGCGCCGCGTCTTGGCGGCGCCGACGTGAGGAGTGGTCATGTCGGATTCGATGCGCCGGCCCGGCGGCGTCACCCTGGTCGCGGTGATCGCGTGGATCTCGGGCCTGCTCGATGTCATCGGCGGCACGCTGCTGCTGTTCCAGACGAGCGTGACCGCGACGGTGGAGCAGTTCGGCGGTGCGAGCCAGCTCATCGCCTCGGCCCTGCTCGAGATCCTGATCGGCGTGGTCGTGATCGTGGTCGCGATCGGGCTGTTGCGCGGCAACAACGCCTCGCGCATCGTCATCACGATCTTCCAGATCCTCTCGATCGTCGGCTCGGTGTTCCTGGCCATCGCGTATCCGGCTGGGGC
The DNA here is from genome assembly GCF_009720255.1 of Agromyces humi. Classification (GTDB taxonomy): domain Bacteria; phylum Actinomycetota; class Actinomycetes; order Actinomycetales; family Microbacteriaceae; genus Agromyces; species Agromyces humi. The sequence continues at coordinate 3,128 of NZ_WJSP02000376.1, forward strand.
GATCGGCGAGTACTTCAGCATCGCCGTCGCCGCGATCGTGCTGCTCCTGCTCTGGACGCGCAGCGCGACGGCCTACTTCCGCGACTGAACGTCGCGTCGGCGAGCGGATGCCGCGTCCGGCAGTTGTGGACACGGACACCCGCTCGCCACGCGCGTTTGTAGGGAGCCGACAGGCCTTCGCGAACCGTCCAGCGCGCCGTTTGTAGGCGCCGGACGCCTCGTTTCCGGTCCCGGCGGGCCGGTCCTACCGTGGAGCCAGACTTGACCGCGCACACGAAGGACGAACCGACGATGGTTGACACGGCATCCCGCACCAGTTCGAAGCAGTCGCCCGAGCGCGCCGCCACGGTGCCGCCCAAGCCCGCGCGCGAGGAGGTCTCGGCCCCCATCCCCGCGCCCCGCGCCGGCGCA
>NZ_WJSP02000377.1 GCF_009720255.1 Agromyces humi
GCCGAGGCGGCGCTCGCCGAGCGCGACGCGTCGTTCCGGTCGTCGACCTACGGCCTGCTGTAGCCGCCGCCGGGCCGAAGCCGGCCCGAGACGACGGATGCCCCGCCCGAACGAATCGGGCGGGGCATCCGTCTGTGCGGCGACGACCTACGCGTCGACGTCGGCACCCTCAGCGGGTGCGTCGGTGTGCGCGCCGGTCGAGTCGCGACCGTCGGTGTCGGCATCCTCAGCCAGCACCGGGGCGAGCGAGAGCTTGCCGCGGTCGTCGATCTTGGTGATCTCGACGAGGATCTTCTGGCCGACGCCGAGCACGTCTTCGACGTTCTCGACGCGCTTGCCGCCGGCGAGCTTGCGCACCTCGGAGATGTGCAGCAGGCCGTCCTTGCCGGGCAGCAGCGAGATGAACGCGCCGAAGGCGGCGATCTTCACGACCGTGCCCAGGAACTGCTCGCCGACCTCGGGGTTCGTCGGGTTGGCGATCGCGTTCACCTGGGCGCGGGCGGCCTCGGCCGAGGGGCCGTCGGTCGCGCCGATGTAGACGGTGCCGTCCTCCTCGATGGAGATGTCGGCGCCGGTCTCGTCCTGGATCGCGTTGATCGTCTTGCCCTTCGGGCCGATCAGCTCGCCGATCTTGTCGACGGGGATCTGCACCGAGATCACGCGGGGCGCGGTGGGGGCCATCTCGTCGGGGCCGTCGATCGCCGCGTTGAGCACGGCGAGGATGGTCGTGCGAGCGTCCTTCGCCTGCGTCAGCGCGCCGGCGAGCACCGACGCGGGGATGCCGTCGAGCTTCGTGTCGAGCTGGATCGCCGTGACGAACTCCGACGTGCCGGCGACCTTGAAGTCCATGTCGCCGAGCGCGTCCTCGGCACCGAGGATGTCGGTGAGCGCCGCGTAGCGGGTCTCGCCGTTCACCGTGTCGGAGATGAGGCCCATCGCGATGCCGGCGACGGGAGCGCGCAGCGGCACGCCCGCGTTCAGCAGCGAGAGCGTCGACGCGCAGACGGAGCCCATCGACGTCGAGCCATTGGAGCCGAGCGCCTCGGACACCTGGCGGATCGCGTAGGGGAACTCCTCGCGCGTGGGCAGCACCGGCACGAGGGCACGCTCGGCGAGTGCGCCGTGCCCGATCTCGCGTCGCTTCGGCGACCCGACCCGGCCGGTCTCACCGGTCGAGTAGGGCGGGAAGTTGTAGTTGTGCATGTAGCGCTTCTTGGTGACCGGGCTCAGCGAGTCGATCTGCTGCTCGAGCTTCAGCATGTTCAGCGTGGTGACGCCCAGGATCTGGGTCTCACCGCGCTGGAAGATGGCCGAACCGTGCACGCGGGGCACGACCTGCACCTCGGCGTCGAGCGGACGGATGTCGGCGAGGCCGCGGCCGTCGATGCGCACGCCCTCCTCGAGCACGCGCGAGCGCACCACGAGCTTCGTGACCGACTTGTAGGCGGCGGAGACCTCGGCGATGGCGGACTCGGGCAGCTCGCCGCTCTCGACCTTGGCGGCGACCTCGGACTTGACCCGCGACTTCAGCGCGTCGTCGGCGTCCTGGCGCTCGGTCTTGCCGGCGATCTGGTAGATGCCCTTGAGCTCCTCGTAGGCCGAGGCGGCCACGGCGTCGTACGTCGACTGCTGGTACGGCGGGAACGTCGGGTAGTCCGCGGTGGGCTTGGCGGCGGTCTTGGCGACCGACTGCTGCGCCTCGACGAGCTGCTTGATGAACGGCTTCGACGCCTCGATGCCCTGCGCGATGACGGTCTCGTCGGGCTTGACGCCGCCGGCCTTGATGAGGTTCCACGCGTTGTCGGTCGCCTCGGCCTCGATCATCATGATCGCGACATCCTGCGAGCCGTCGGCCTCGGTGACCACGCGACCGGCGACGACCATGCTGAACACGGCCTCCTCGATCTGCGAGTACTTCGGGAACGCGACCCACTGGCCGTCGATGAGGGCGACGCGCACGCCGCCGACCGGACCCGAGAAGGGCAGGCCGGAGAGCTGCGTCGAGAGGGACGCCGCGTTGATCGCGAGCACGTCGTAGTACTCGTCGGGCTCGATGGCGAGCACGGTGACGACGACCTGCACCTCGTTGCGGAGGCCCTCGACGAACGAGGGGCGCAGGGGGCGGTCGATGAGGCGGCAGGTGAGGATCGCCTCGGTCGAGGGGCGGCCCTCACGACGGAAGAACGAGCCGGGGATGCGGCCGGCGGCGTACATGCGCTCTTCGACGTCGATCGTGAGCGGGAAGAAGTCGAAGTGCTCCTTCGGCTGCTTGGAGACCGAGGTCGCCGAGAGCAGCATGGTCTCCTCGTCGATGTAGGCGACGGCGGAGCCCTGGGCCTGCTGGGCGAGACGGCCGGTCTCGAAGCGGATGGTGCGGGTGCCGAACCTGCCATTGTCGATGACGGCTTCGGCGAACGTGATCTCAGGACCTTCCAAGAGGTCTTCTCCTTTGTTTTACGTCGCTCCCCGTGTGGGCGCGACTCATACTCAGGAGCAGGAACAGGCATTACGAAACGCATCAGGCGATGCCCTCACGCTGGCCACCAGTAGAAGTCCACCACCCGCCGCCTGCGCTGTGCGCGACGCCGTTGGTGATCCACCACAGGGGACCAGCTTCCTGCCGGCCTGCTCCAGTGTGCTCGAGTGAGCACGGTGCTCGATATGCAGTTGTGCCGCTCGCGACGCGGAACGCGTCGGACCGTGTCACGGCACTTCGAACGACGGCAACCCATCGGGCGACCGGTTCCAGCCTAGCAGAGGCGGGGTTTTCGGCCGATGAACGGCGGATGCCGCCACCTGAGGCCGCGACCGGGCGCGGGCGCCCGCGTCGTCTGCCCGCGGCATCCGTGCCAGACTCGAAGGCATGACTTCCGACGAGCAGAGCACGCCCGGCCCCTCCGAGGAGACGAAGCGCAAGTTCCGCGAGGCCCTCGACCGCAAGAACAAGGCCTCGAAGCAGCGCGAGGGCGAGTCGCACCTCGATGGCGGCGGCGGCGCCCAGCACACCCAGGGGCCGGCAGACCACAAGCGCGAGTTCCGGCGCAAGTCGGGCTGAGTTCCGGCGGCGGCGCCCGCTCCCCCAGCGCCGGTCACGACGCGCCGAGCACCGGGCTCGTCGACACCGGCAGGAGCACCGGTCGCCTCGGTTCGCGCCCGTCGCCCGCGGCGCGTCCGTGCAGGCGACGGAGCAGCCACGGTGCGACGTGGCTCACGAGCCACTCCGCGTCGCCGACGCGTCGTTCCGCGGCGCCCTCGTCGTCGTGCACGGCGCGTTCGAGCGCGCCCAGCTCCGTCGCATCCCGGACGCCCAGCACCTCCGCCGCCGCGTATGCGAGCGAGCGGTGGCCGCCGGAGTTCAGGTGCACCCGATCTGCGGCCCACTGCCCCCGGTGCACGAGGTCCGGCCGTGACCCGGCGTCGAGCAGCATCGCGCCGTGCTCGTCGGCGACCGCCGCGAGACGATCGGCGAAGGCGGCGAACCTCGCCTGCAGGAACCGCGACGCCGGCCGGTCCGGCGTGAACGGCGTC
>NZ_WJSP02000378.1 GCF_009720255.1 Agromyces humi
CCCGCGGCCCGCGCCGCGCTCACGCGCGCCGGCATGACGGTCGGCGATCTCGGCTTCGTGGAGGTCACCGAGGCGTTCGCCGCGCAACTGCTCGCCGTGAGCGACGACCTCGGCCTCGACGAGGAGCTCGTCTCGGCCGATGGCGGTGCCATCGCGCTCGGACATCCGTGGGGGGCATCCGGTGCCGTGCTGCTCGTGCGGCTCGCCGCGCGCATGGCCGCCGCCGACGATGCGCGCCCCGGCCTTGCCGCCTGCTCGATCGGCGGCGGGCAGGGCATCGCGATGATCGTGGAGCGGATGGCATGAGCGAGATCGGGTTCGAGGGCGTGAGTCACGACTTCGGCGCCGAGCGCGTCGTCGACGACGTGTCGCTCGTCCTGCGGGAGCGGCGGATCGGCATCGTCGGCGCCAACGGCTCGGGGAAGTCGACGCTCGCGCGCATGATCAACGGGCTCGTGACGCCGTCGACGGGGCGGGTCCTCGTCGATGGACTCGACGTGCGGCGCCAGGGCCGCGAGGTGCGGCGCCGTGTCGGCTTCGTGTTCACCAACGCCGACAACCAGATCGTGATGCCGACCGTGCGCGAGGACGTCGCGTTCACGCTGCGTCGACACCGGCTCGAGCCGGCGGATGCCACGGCGCGCGTCGATGCGGCCCTCGAGCGCGCCGGGCTCACCGACCTCGCCGACCGCCCGGCGCACCGGCTCTCGGGCGGGCAGAAGCAGCTGCTCGCCATCGCGTCGGTGCTCGTCGCCGAGCCGGCCGTGGTCGTGGCGGATGAGCCCACGACCCTCCTCGATGCCCGCAACGCCCGGCGCATCGCCGAGCACTTCGAGACCCTCGACCAGCAGCTCATCGTGGTGAGCCACCAGCTCGACCTGCTCGAGTCGTTCGACCGCGTCGTGGTCATGGAGGCCGGCCGGGTCGTCGCCGACGACGTGCCGCGCGCCGCGCTCGACGCCTACCGGGCCCTCATCGGATGAGCAGGTGACGATGATCGGCGTGTTCCATCCGGGCAGCTCGTTCCTGCACCGCGCCCCCGCCCTCCTCAAGCTCGGGGTGCTCGCCGTGCTCGTCGCCACGATCGCGCTGGCCGGGTCGCCGTGGTGGCTCGGGGCGGCATCCGTGCTCGTCATCGCGCTCTTCGCGGTCGCCCGCGTGCCGTTCGCGCTCGCCTGGCGCCAGGTGGTGCCGATCTTGTGGGTGCTCGCGTTCGCCGTGCCGCTGCAGGTGCTCTTCAACGGTTGGGAGGCTGCCGCGGTCATGGCCGCCCGCCTCGTGCTCGCCGTGGCGCTCGCCGCCCTCTACACGCTCACGACCCCCGTGACGGCGACGCTCGATGCGATGCAGGCGCTGCTGCGACCGTTCCGGCGCTGGATCGACGCCGACCGCGTGGGCCTCGCGCTCGCCCTCGCCATCCGCTGCGTGCCGCTGCTGACCGAGCTCGTGCGGGAGGTGCTCGACGCCCGGAAGGCGCGCGGCGCGGAGGGTTCCGTGCTGGCGCTCGCGGTGCCCGTGATCGTGCGGTCGCTGCGCACCGCCGAGCACCTCGGCGAGGCGCTCGTGGCGCGGGGCTTCGACGATTGACGCGGGCGCTCGACCGACGGCGGATGCTCAGCCGGCGCGCGTGAACGTGCCCAGCTGGTGCTCGTTCAGCAGCTCGATCACGAGGTTCTCGCCGTCGAACGTCGCCTGCGACACACTGCCGAGCGGGGCGTTCTCGCTGAACGGCTCGAACGTGAAGACGTCACCGTCCCAGTGCTCGAGCGGCCACACCACGGTGCCGGGGCCGACCGTCAGCTCGAGCGAGTCGCCGACCACTGTGACGCGGGCGGTGCCGAAGTACTCGTTCGCGTAGTCGCCGGCGTACTCCGCGAGCGGGCGGGCCGGCGCGGCATCCGCCGGCGGCGACTGGCCGACGAGCTCGCCCACCGGGTCGCTGAGCGGCCCGAGCTGCCCCGAGTAGAGCTTCCACCAGTCCTGGCGGGTCTCGCCGAACTGGGCCAGGTCCATGAAGTCGGCCGCGACGGACTCGGCCAAGCCGTTCGCCGAGCCGTTCGTGAGCACCACCACCCCGAGGCCGGCCCCGGGCAGGCTGCTGAACGTGGTGCCCGTGCCGAGCGCGAAGGCGCCCGAGTGGCTCACCGAAGGAAGGCCCCCCGCGGTGGCGCCGACGTTGAAGCCGTACCCGTAGAAGCCCGAGCGCTGGTAGCCGAGCTGCGCCGGCCCCGCCATGGACTGCGCCGTGATCGCGGGCAGGAGCGCCTCGGGGGTCAGCACGTCGTTCGCCGCGGCATCCGGACCCGATGCATCGAGCAGCATCGACAGCCACGTCGCCATGTCGGTGACGGTCGAGCTGACGCCGCCCGCCGGCGACTGCGCGTCGGGCTGGCGCTGGCTCGGGGTCACGATCCACTCGTCGCCGTCGAGGATGTGGCCATCGGCGCGATCGTCGCTCGCCATGAAGTCGTCGAACCGCGAGCTCGTCGCCGACATGCCGAGCGGCTCGTAGAGCACCTGCTCCGAGAGGTCCGCCCAGTCGACGCCGGCCGCGTTCGCGACGGATTCGGCTGCGGCGGTGATGTCGTAGTTCCCGTAGGCGTAGGTCGAACGGAACGGCGACAGTGGGGTGTACCGCAGACGCTGGAGCACCTCGGCCCGGTCGTACCCGAGGTCCTCGAGTTCGTCGCCGGCGTGCTTGTACAGCCCGGAGCGGTGGGCGTAGAGGTCGCCGATCGTGACGTGCTCGGTGACCCACGGATCGGCGAGCGCGAACTCGGGCAGGTGCTCGACGACCGGCGTGTCCCACGAGACGACGCCCTCGGTCACCTCGTGCGCGACCACCGTGGCACCCACCGACTTCGACATGGACGCGATCTGGAACACGGTGTCGGTGTCGACGGGCTCCCCGGTGTCGAGGTTTCGCACGCCGAATCCGTCGGAGTAGGCCGTCTCGCCGTCGTACACGACGGCGATCGCCAGCCCGGGAACGCCCGACGTCTCCATCAGCTCCTCGATGCGGCCGGGGATGGCCTCGATCGCGGCCTCCACCTGTTCGTCGGTCACCTCGGCGAGCGCGTCGGCTGGCGGGTTGCCGTAGCCAGGTCGGTCGGTCGAGAGCGGCGTCGCCGACGGCGCGGCCGCGCCCACGGTGCATCCGCTCAGCAGCACCGCCGACATCGCGACGAGCGCGCCGAACGCCATCGTTCCCCTGCGTCGCATTCCATCCCCTGCCTCAGCGCCGATGCAGCGTGACGGCGCCAGCCTAGACCCGCACGCGGGCACCGCGCCCACCCCAATTCGGGCACGACGCGCCTCCGCCGGATGTCACCGGGACCGTGCAGACTGGTCGACGGCCGATCGGCCGTTCGAGGGCCGACCGGGAGCACGCAGCACGTCATGATGGGCATCACGCACGCCACGAGCGGCGCCGCCGCCTGGCTCGCGGTCACCGGCGCGATGCCGGTCATCGGACTCGGCGTGTACCCGCTCGACCCGGTGGGAGTGCTCGCGGGCACGGCGGTGG
>NZ_WJSP02000379.1 GCF_009720255.1 Agromyces humi
GCGCGGTCTCGCGTCGCAGCCGCGGCTGGCCGTCGTCTCGTCGCGACTCGACCTCGGTCCCGAGCATCCGGTGTTCTCACGCGCCGTGGAGCGGCCGATCGTCGTGACGCGCGAAGCGGCACCCGCCGACCGACGTGCGGCCCTCGCCGAGGTCGCCGACGTGCTGGTGTGCGGCGACGACACGGTCGACCTCACGGCGATGGTCGATGCGCTCGCCGCTCTCGGCCTGCGGCAGGTGCTCTGCGAGGGGGGCCCGCACCTGTTCGGCTCGCTGGTCGAGTCCGACCTCGTCGACGAGCTGTGCCTCAGCCTCAGCCCGCTGCTCGTGGCGGGCGGGGCCGGCCGCATCGTGCGCGGCGCCCCCGAGGTCGCGCAGCGGATGCGGTTCGTGCACGCGATCCCCGCTGGGGACCTGCTGCTGCTGCGCTACGCGCGGGCCCGTTGAAGGGCTGCCCCTCGCGAGGTCACCCGGAGGCGCCGATCGCCGTCAGCGGACCGGCCGGTACACGAGGTGGGTGACGAGCGAGGTGCCGCGCGACGAGACCTGCTCGAAGGCGCTGGGCGGGACGCCGTCGAAGAGCCGCTCACCCGCGCCGATGATCGACGGGGTGACGTGCACGCGCAGTTCGTCGACGACGCCGGCCGCGAGGAACTGATTGACCGTCGTCGCGCCTCCGACGACCACGACGTCACGTTCGCCGGCGGCCGCGCGGGCGCGGTCGAGCGCTGAGTCCGCTCCGTCGCTCACGAAGTGGAACGTCGTGCCTCCGCCCATCGGCAGGTCGGCTCGGGCGCGGTGCGCGAGCACGAAGACGGGTGCGTGGTAGAGCGGGTCGTCGCCCCACCAGCCCTGCCAGTCCAGGTCCCACTCGCCACGGTCGGGCCCGAACATGTTGCGGCCCATGATGAACGCGCCGGCATCGAGCATGGCGTCGAACTCGGTGCGGTTCTCCTCACCGTCGTGCATCATCCAGTCGTACAGGCGGTTGTGCTCGATCGAGCCGAAGGGCAGTTCCCGGGTCTGGCCCGGACCGGCCATGTAGCCGTCCATCGAGACGGCGACGTCGCAGACGACGCGGGACATGACAGCTCCTCTCCGAAGCACCGATTGCGATTTGCAATCGGTATGCCGTGAGGGTACCCAACGTGATTGCAACCTGCAATTGGTTTTTCGGCGATCGCCGCCGGTCGAGGGCCGGGCTCGGGCCCGACGTGGGACGGCCCTCCTAGGCCGCGAGACCGTGCGCGTCGAGGATCGTGTAGCTGTAGCCCTGCTCGGCGAGGAACCGCTGCCGGTTCTGCGCGAAGTCCTGGTCGACGGTGTCGCGGGCGACGAGCGTGTAGAAGTTCGCCGAGAGCCCCGACTCCTTCGGCCGCAGCAGGCGTCCGAGGCGCTGCGCCTCCTCCTGGCGCGAGCCGAACGAGCCCGACACCTGGATCGCCACGGTCGCCTCGGGGAGGTCGACCGAGAAGTTCGCCACCTTCGACACGACGAGCACGGGCGTGCGCCCGTCGCGGAACTCCTGGAAGAGCCGCTCGCGCTCGTCGACCGGGGTGGCGCCCGTGAGCTGCGGGGCGCCCAGCGTCTCTGCGAGCTCGTCGATCTGGTCGAGGTACTGCCCGATCACGAGGATCCGCTCGCCGGCGTGCTTCGCCACCAGTTCCTTCACGACGCCGAGCTTCGCCGGCGCGGTGGCCGCCAGGCGGTAGCGCTCGTCGTCGGCGGATGCCGCGTAGGCGAGCCGCTCGGACTGCGGCAGGTCGATGCGCACCTCGTAGCAGGCGGCGGGGGAGATGAAGCCCTGCGCCTCGATCTCCTTCCACGGCGCGTCGAACCGCTTGGGGCCGATGAGCGAGAACACGTCGCCCTCGCGCCCGTCCTCGCGCACGAGCGTCGCGGTGAGGCCGAGGCGTCGGCGGGCCTGCAGCTCGGCGGTCAGCTTGAAGACCGGCGCGGGCAGCAGGTGCACCTCGTCGTAGACCACGAGGCCCCAGTCGAGGGCGTCGAGCAGCGCCAGGTGGGCGTACTCGCCCTTCCGCTTCGCGGTGAGGATCTGGTAGGTCGCGATGGTGACGGGCTTGACCTCCTTCACCTGCCCCGAGTACTCGCCGATCTCGTCGGCGGTGAGGCTCGTGCGCTTCAGCAGTTCGTCGCGCCACTGCCTGGCCGACACGGTGTTGGTGACGAGGATGAGCGTGGTGGTCTTCGCGGTGGCCATCGCCCCGGCGCCGACGAGGGTCTTGCCCGCGCCGCACGGCAGCACGACCACTCCCGAGCCGCCGTCGAAGAAGTTGTCGACGGCCTTCTGCTGGTAGTCGCGCAGGTGCCAGCTCGTCTGGTCGAGGTCGATCGGATGCGGCGTGCCGGGCGTGTACCCGGCGAGGTCCTCGGCCGGCCAGCCGAGCTTCACGAGCTCCTGCTTGAGGGCGCCGCGAGCCCAGGCCGCCACGAGGAAGCTCTCGTCGTCGATCCGCTCGGTGAGCAGGGGTGCGATGCGCTTGGCGTTCGCCACCTCGGTGAGCACGGCGATGTCACTGGAGTACAGGCGCAGGGCGCCGTCATCGGTGCGGTCGACGATGAGCCGGCCGTAGCGGCCCACGGTCTCGCGCATGTCGACGGCCACCGTCTGCGGCACGGGGAACTTGGCGTACCGCTCGAGGGTGCCGAGCATGTCCTCGGCGTCGTGGCCGGCGGCGCGGGCGTTCCACAGTCCGAGCCGGGTGATGCGATAGGTGTGCACGTGCTCGGGGGCTCGCTCGAGCTCGGCGAAGACCGCGAGGTCGTGCCGCGCGTCCTCCGCGAGCGGATGGGCGACTTCGAGGAGCACGGTGCGGTCGCTCTGCACGATGAGTGGGCCGTCTGACATAGCGTTCGAGTCTACGCCCGCTTCACGCACCGACGGCCGACTCGCGGCATCCGTCGCCCGCGACTCAGACGTTCGTGGGTGCCGGGGAGACGGCCGCGATCGCGGAGAGCGGCAGCGTGCGCTCGATGTCGGCCTTGCGATCGCGTGCCCGGAGTCGCCCGTTCGCGACGCTCGCAGGGGCGAGCAGGTAATCGGCGGTCTGGCCTCCGGGCATGCGCACGGTGACCGTGAGGGTCTCCTTCGCGCGCGCCGCGGCCTCGAGCTGGCGGGCGAGCCACGCCTGCTCGGTGGCGCCGGAGTCGCCGGTCGCGAGCACGCGGTCGAGCAGCGCGGCGATCGGATCGGTCTTCGGCGGCGGCGGGGGAGCCGTGGCGAGGCGATGCCGCCGGAGCCGGATGATCTCGCCGTTCCCGTCTTCCGCGGCCACGGGGTACCTCGCGTCGGACAGCGCCCAGAACACGACGTCGGGGGTGAACCGGGAGAGGAGCCGGTGCGGGCCGGTCTGGCGCAACCCGATCGACGACAGCGACTGGTCGACCGCCAGGGTGCGCACGAGCTGCTCGTCGTCGGAGCGGATCGCGGCGCGCGCCGGAGCGTCGGCGTCGTCGGCGGCGG
>NZ_WJSP02000038.1 GCF_009720255.1 Agromyces humi
ATCGCGCTGTTCGGCATCGCCTGGCTCGCGAACACCTTCGTGGCCGCGAACAACCAGCTCATCGTCGACAGCCTCGGCGCCGTGGTCTCCGGTTCGTCCGCATTCATCGGCGCCCTGCTCTTCGCGCTCGCCCTGTTCCTCGTCGCCGCGCTCACGACGAGCCAGTCGAGCGCCACCAACGCGATCGTGCCGATCGGCATCACGATCGGCCTCCCCGCGTCGCTCCTCGTCGGCCTCTGGCCGGCGGCGATGGGCATCTACACGCTGCCCGCCAACGGCAGCCAGGTCGCGACGGTGGCGTTCGACCAGACCGGGTCCACGAAGATGGGCAGGTTCGTGCTCGACCACTCGTTCCAGCTGCCGAACCTGGTCTACGTCGGCGTGGCCATCATCGTGGGCGTCGCCCTGTCGTTCGTCTTCGTGTGAGATGGCCGACGCCGTCGTCACCAACCGCGCCGTGCTGCGCCGCTTCCTCCTCGGCCTCGCCGAGGGGATGAACGCCGCGGCCGAGTCGGTCGATCGCATCCGCGACACCATGACGACCGTGTCGCGTGCCTACGGCCAGGAGGACACCGACATCCTCGTGCTGCCGACGGTCATCCTCGTGCAGACCGGCTCCGACGCCGAGGGTCGGGTGGAGTTGCGCTCGACGCTGAATCCCGCGTTCCGGTTCGACCAGATCGCGGCCCTCTACGCGCTGCTCGAGCAGGCGAAGCGGGCGGCGATCGACCCGCTCGACGGCATCCGGCGACTGAACGAGATCGGGGCGATGCGGCCGCGGAACGGCTGGATCGTCCGCACGTTCGGGCACGCGCTCCTCGTGACGGGGCTGGCCCTCCTGCTGACGCCGACGTGGCAGGGGGCGATCGTCGCGTTCGCGCTCGGTGCGTTCATCGGCCTCGCGAAGCTCGTGCGATCGCCGACCTTGCAGCTGGTGTTCCCGGTCTTCGCATCCTTCGCCTGCGCGCTGGCCGTGTTCCTGATCGCGCCGTCCGTCGAGATCGGCGACCCGATCCGGCTCCTGATCGCCCCGCTCGCGACGTTCCTCCCCGGCGGCGTGCTCACCACGGGCACCGTCGAGCTGGCCGCGGGGCAGATGGTGGCCGGGGCCTCGCGCCTCGTGTTCGGCCTCGTCCAGCTCGCGCTGCTCGCCTTCGGCATCATCGCGGCGGGCACCGTCGTCGGGGTTGAGCGTTCGACCTACGTCTCGCTCGAACCCACGGCTTCGTTCCCATGGTGGGTCTCGCTGGGCGGCGTGCTGCTCTTCGCCGTGGGCAACTTCCTGCACTTCTCGGCGCCGCGGTCGACCTTCCGCTGGGTCCTGCTCGTGCTCCTCGTCGCCTATGCGGGGCAGCAGGCCGGCCAGGCGCTCATCGGGGCGACGGTGAGCGGGTTCATCGGCGCCCTGGCGATGACGCCCGTGGTGCTCTGGGTCGCGAGCCTCCGGCATGGCGCCCCGTCCCAGCTGACGTTCCTCCCGGGCTTCTGGCTGCTCGTCCCAGGCGCGGCCGGCCTGGCGGGGCTCACCGAGGCGGTCGGCACCAGCGAGGGGCTCGAGGACTTCGCCATGGCCCTGACGTCGGTCATGTCGATCGCGCTCGGCGTGCTGATCGGCACGGCGCTCTTCCGGGTGGCCCACCACGGGGCCGAGGAGCTCGCCGCGTTCCACGTGGCCGTGCCGGATCCGCACGCCGAGCAGGGCGAGCCGCCGCCGTTCTGGGCGCGTCTCGTCCCGGGCACGCCCCGATCGTTCTGGGGTGGTCGTCGGCGTCGAGGACGGGCGACGGATGCCGCGGGCGGGCGCGGCGCGGACGCGGCATCCGCCCCTTCCTCTCAGGCGGCGGGGCCGTAGAGTATTCGGGTGACCCTCGCCCCCCAGACCAGCAGCACCGATGCACGCCGACAGCTCATCGACTTCATCTCGGCCGACGCGGTGTTCCACGGCGACTCCGCTCGGGTGTCCCGACTGCACGAACGCGTGAACGGGACGTACGTCGACGCCCGGGACGTCGAACGGGAGTACTCGGCGAACGACGAGGAACTGCTGCGCTGGGTGCACGACGCCTTCACCGAGGCGTTCATCGGTGCCCACCGCATCTGGGGGCGACCGGTGCCGGGCGGACTCGACGCCTACGTGCGCGAGTGGGCGCAGGCGGGCCGGCTCATGGGCGTGACCGACCCGCCCACGAGCGTGGCGCAGCTGCACGCCGAGCTGACGGCGTTCCTGGCCGACGCGAAACCCGACGAGCGGGTCGCCGCCGCCGTGCGGTTCATCCGCCGGCCGGGCCTGCCGGGACTCACCGGGCGGCTCTACCCGATCCTCTTCGGCGGGGCCGTCGCCTCACTCGACCCGCGCTACCGCGAGCTGCTCGGCCTGCGCCGGCCGTGGTGGCCGGCGATCACCCTGACGCGGGTGTTCCTCGGCGTGGGGACGAGGGTGCTGGGCCGGATGTCGCCCAGCGAGCAGAACGCGAGGGCCCGCATCGCGCGGCTCGAGGGTCGAACCGTGCGCTGATCTCGTCTCGCAACGCTTTCCCCCGATTCGGGGGGCTGGCGGTCGCGAGCCTTCCGGCATATCGTGGCGTCTCGAACAAATCGAGGCCACCTGACGTGTCGAATCGGGGTACACATGATGGATCACACTGAGCTGGAATTCGTCGACGACGACCCGTTCGGCGGCGAGTTCGCGACCGCGATGAGCGAGCTCGAGGGCCTGCCCGCCTAGCCCGTCGACGCGCTGCCGGACGGCGATGCCTCGGCCTCGGCCCAGCGGAGCACCCGGAGCGCCCGAAGCGTGTTCCACCGGCTGGGTTCACCCTGCGGTGCGTCGAGGGCGAAGAACACCTCTCCGCGCCACGGGCGACCGGCCGGCCAGCGCCCATCGTCGCGTCGCTGCGATCGCACCACGTCGAGGGCTTCGCCGAGCCGCGGGTCGGGCCTGCCGCCCACGTCGCGGAGGTAGTCGAGCGCGCGCAGCACGTCGTAGGTCCAGTAGGGCGGGAACGCGAAGTTGAGGTAGCGCTCCTTCACGACCTCGCCCGTGGACCGCCGGCGGAACAGGCTCCGCTCGAGCAGGTACTCCTCGCCGCGGCGACGGGCCTCGGCGATGGCCGGTGGCGGGTCGGCCACCGCTCGCTGGTACGCGAGCAGCCCCTCGAGCACGCAGATCGTGGAGTCGAACGACGAGCGCACCGAACCCTCGGCGCGATCACAGTTCCACCCGCCGTCGTCGAGTTGCTCCTCGAGGAGCCGTGCCACGATGCGGTCGCTGCCCACGCCCAGCTCGCCGAAGTAGGCGGCAAGGGCGAGCACGCCCCCGTTGACGCACTCCTCGACCTCGCCGTGGAAGTACGGCAGGCCGTCGTGGTACTTCCACACCACGCCGTCGCGGACCCGCTCGATCGCCGCACGTACGGCGGGGTCGTCGGGTGAGGCACCGAGCCGCAGCAGGTTGAACAGGGTCCAGTGCGTGCCGCGCCGGTCGCCGTCTTCGCCGTACTCGTCGCCGCCCCAGTAGCCGCGGTCGTCCTGCAGGTCGACCAGCGCCCGGCCCCAGCCCTCACGGGCCACGCGTGCCCGCTCGGCGGCGACGCGATCGGCCGGTTCGTCGAGCAGGTCGCGCATGACCTGCCAGCGGATGGACGGGTCGGCGTCGAGCAGCCATTCGGTGACATCCATGGCCCCATGGTCCCGGATGCCGCCGACAGCAGCCACCCGTTGACGCGGGCCGCGGGCACGAGAAAGGGGCGGATGCGGCATCCGCCCCCTCATCGCCTGGTGCCCACCGGGACACCGCGACCTACGCGTGCAAGTCGACGCCCTTCGGCTCCTTCACCAGCGAGACGCCGATGAGCGAGATCAGGGCGGCCAGCGCGATGTAGACGCCGATCGTCCACGACTGGCCCGTCGAGCTCATGAGCGCCTCGGCGATCATCGGGGCGAAGGCGCCGCCGAGGATCGCGCCGAGCGCGTACCCGATCGAGACGCCCGAGTAGCGGACGTTCGCCGGGAACATCTCGGCGTAGAGCGACGCCTGCGGGCCATACGAGAGGCCGAGGCCGAACGTCATCACGAACAGCGCCACGAAGTACCAGACGATGTCGCCGGTGTCGATGAGGAACCACATCGGCACGGCCCACAGCGCGAGGAACGCGTAGCCGATCTGGAAGGTGCGCACGCGCCCGAGCCGGTCGGAGACGTGGCCGCCCCAGAGGGTGAAGACCAGCCAGCCGAACGACGCGAGCGTGGTCGCGAGGAGCACGGTCGGGCGGTCCATGCCGAGCACCGTCACCGCGTAGGTGGCGAAGAACGCGATGAGCAGGTAGCCGGCCGCGTTGTTGCCGATGAAGATGACGGCGGTGAGGATGACCGACTTCGTGTTGTGGCGGAACAACTGGCGCAGCGGAGTCGCGGACTCCTTCTTGCGGCGCTGCAGGTCCTGGAAGATCGGGCTCTCCTCCACCGCGCGGCGGATGACGTAGCCGACGGCGATCAGGACGATCGACAGCAGGAACGGGATGCGCCAGCCCCAGGTCGTGAACTGCTCGGGCGTGAGCAGCGACGTGATCACGAACAGCGTCGAGGTGGCGAGGATCATGCCGACGGGCACGCCGATCTGCGGGAACGCGCCGAAGTAGCCGCGGCGCGCGGTCGGGGCGTGCTCGACCGCCATGAGTGCGGCGCCACCCCATTCGCCGCCGGCGGAGAAGCCCTGCAGGATGCGGAGCAGGATCAGCAGGATCGGCGCGGCGATGCCGATCGCGGCATACGTCGGCAGGAGGCCGATGAGGGCGGTCGACAGGCCCATCAGCACGAGGGTGAAGACCAGCATCCGCTTGCGCCCGAGCCGGTCGCCGAGGTAGCCGGCGACGATGGCGCCGAGGGGCCGGAAGAGGAACGAGATGCCGATGGTCGCGAAGGCGAGCACCTGGGCGAGGCCCGGGCTGGCCTCCGCGACGGGGGCGAGGAAGAGCGGCGCGAGCACGAGGCCGGCGGCCTGCGCGTAGATGAAGAAGTCGTACCACTCGATCGAGGTGCCGACGAGCGTGCCTGCGAGGACCTTGCGCTCCTCGGCGGGCATCCGCCCGGTGCGCTGTGCTTCTTCGGGGACGGTTGACGTCATGCGAACTCCGTTGTTCTGGCGTGGGTCTCAGTAGGGGAGGGGGGAGCGCAAGGGGTGGGAGCGCTGCAGTTCCTGACCGATCGTTCGGTCAGGTTCTCGAACCTAGCGCATCGGCGCGCGTCGAGGGAAGCCCCCTGCGGCGAGCGGACCGGATCGTGCGATGAGCGGTCGCGGGCGAGCGAGCGACGGGGCGGCCGGCCACCGACGTCGCGGCGGCTGTGGCAGGTTGGAGGGCATGACCTCCGCCACCCTCGCCGCTCCCGTCACGCTCGACGCGGCCGGCGTGCCGTTCACGCTCCGCCGCTCCCGCCACCACGACCTCCCCGACCTCATCGGGCTCCTGGCCGCCGACGCGCTGCGGGCGAACGACGACAGCACGTCGCCCGAGCGGCGGGGCGCCTACGAGGCCGCGTTCCAGGCGATCGACGGCGATCCCGCGCAGACGCTCGTCACCGTCGAGGATGCCGCGGGCGACGTCGTCGGGACGATGCAGCTCACGCTCATCCCGGGGCTTGCGCGCGGCGGTGCGACCAGGATGCAGGTCGAGGCGGTGCGGGTCGCGGAGTCCGCCCGCGGGTGCGGTCTCGGCACGGCGATGCTCCGATGGGCGATCGAGGAAGCACGGTCGCGGGGTGCCGCGCTGGTGCAGCTCACCTCGGATGCGCGCCGCGAGGACGCGCACCGGTTCTACGACCGGCTCGGCTTCACGCCGTCGCACGTGGGATTCAAGCTCTTCCTCTGACCGGTGGGCCATCGGCCCGCGCGGGTCTCAGCGCAGGTCGAGCCGCATGAGCACCCGGGGGAACCCGTTGAGCACCGACTCGGTGTCGGCGGCCTTCGTGAACCCGGCCCGCTCGAAGAGCGCCATCGTGCCGACGTAGGCCATGGTCAGGTCGATCTTCTCGCCCCGGTTGTCGAGCGGGTAGCCCTCGATGGCGGGTGCGCCGTGGTCACGGGCGAACTCGACCGCACCCGCGAGCAGGGCGTGCGAGATGCCGCCGCCCCGGTGGCCCGGGCGCACGCGGATGCACCACACGGTCCACACGTCGAGGTCGTCGACATGCGGGATCCTGCGGTTGCGCGCGAAGCTCGTGTCGGCACGCGGATGCACGCCCGCCCACCCGACCACCTCGTGGCCGTCGTAGGCGAGCACGCCGGGCGGCGGGTCCTGCCGGCAGAGCTCGCGCACGCGCTCGCCGCGCGCCGGGCCCGTCAGGGAGAGGTTCTCCTTCGAGGAGGTCAGCCGGTAGCTCAGGCACCAGCACACGTTGGCGTCGGGCCGCTTGGGCCCCACCATCGTCTTCACGTCGTCGAACTCCGTCGCCGGGAGCACCTCGATCGCCATGCCGCCACCCTGCCATCGGCCTGCGACAACGGCAACGGCGACGCGGTCGGTACGCTGACCACGTGGCCGACGACGTTCCGTTCCTCGACCTCGCCGGGTTGAGTGCCGCGAGCGAGCGGCTCTACGTGCACGTGCTCATGACCGGGCGTGTGAGCGTCGCCGCGATCGCCGGCCAGTTCGAGCTCGACGAACCGGTCGCCTTCGAGCGGCTGGAGGACCTCCGCCGACTCGGACTGGTGTCGCGTCTCGAGGGCGAACCGCCGGCGTACGCCGCCGTCGATCCGCGATATGCCCTGAGGGCCATCATCGATCGACTCAGCGACCAGGCCCTCCGCATCCGCGAGGCGATCCCGATGCTCGTCGAGTACTTCGATGCGGCGACGCCCGGCGATGCGGCCTCGCACCAGACGGTGGTCCTGACCGACCCCGACACGGTGGCGGGCTGGTACGCGCGGCTCCAGCATCAGGCGCGGCGTGAGTTCCTCGCGTTCGACCGGCCTCCGTACGTCTCGGCATCGTTCGACCCGTTCGAGGCATCGGTGCTCGCGCGCGGCGTCGACTGGCGGGCGATCTACACGATCGAGAGCTTCGACGAGGGCGCGACGTGGGACGAGGTCGAACGCCTCGCCGAGCAGGGCGAGCAGTCCCGCATCACCGACGATCTCCCGGTGAAGCTCGCGATCGTCGACGAGGAGATCGCGCTCGTGTCGCTGAGCCTCGAGCCGGGCCGCATCGACGCCCTCATCACGCACGCACCGCCGCTCGTGCACGCGCTCCGCGAGCTCTTCGAGTTCCACTGGAGCCGCGCGATGCCGCTTCCCGAGGCGAGGGAGCACGTCGCGGACGGGGCATCCGGCGCCTCGATGGCTGACGAGCTGGGGAGGCGCCCGTCGCTCGAGGAGCGGTCGATCCTCACGCTCATGGCCGTGGGGATGAAGGACGACGCCATCGCCAGGCAGCTCGGGATGTCGCCGCGCACCCTTCGGCGCCGGAGTCAGGAGCTGCTCGCCGAACTCGGCGCGGGCAATCGGTTCCAGGCGGGTGTCGAGGCGGCACGGCGGCGCTGGCTCTGACCTTCGGGCCCGCCTGTGTGAACGCTGCGTTACAACCTGTGGCCTCCTCCGGTCGTTGGCCGATACCGGCCAGCGAGTCGAGGTTCGGCTCGCACACAATGGGACGATCGTCGGCCGCCGAACGGCACGACGGCCCTGCATCCGTTCCCAGCAAGGATCCTCGTGACCACACGCACCCGCTTCGCCATCTTGACGGGAGGGCGTCGTATGACCGCGACGCTCACCGCCGCCGCCCTGTTCCTCACCCTCGGCACCGTCTTCTCGCCCGCGACGTCGGCGTCGGCCGACGACACCCCCACCCCCAGCACGACCGCGTCGGCGTCGGCGGCGAAGGACAGTGCGCCGTTCGAGGACGGGCGCTACATCGTCACCCTGCGCGACGAGGCGGTCGCCACGTACGCCGGCGGTACGGGCTCGTTCTCGGCGACGCGCGCACCGGAGGGGGAGGAGCTCGCCGCTCGCTCGAAGCGAGCGATCGCCTACGCCGACCACCTCGGCGACGAGCAGGCTGCGGTGGCGGAATCCGTCGGGGCCGACATCATCAGCTCGTACACGCTCGCGACCAACGGCTTCAGCAGCACGCTGACCGCCGACCAGGCGGCGGCGCTGGCGGCGGATTCCCGGGTCCTCGCGGTCGTGAAGGACGAGCTTCTGCACCTGCAGGCGGCCGTGCCGTCGACCGACTTCCTCGGCCTCGGCGGCGAGGGCGGCGTCTGGGACGCCACGGGCGGCGTCGAGTCCGCCGGCGAGGGCGTCGTGGTCGGCATCATCGACTCGGGCGTCGCGCCCGAGAACCCGTCGTTCGCGGGCGAGCCGCTCGGTGCTGCACCCGGCGCCGAGCCGTATCGCGACGGCGATTCGATCGTCTTCGACAAGGCCGACGGCACGCGGTTCCGCGGCGCCTGCGTCACCGGCGAGCAGTTCACCGCTGATGACTGCTCCACGAAGCTCATCGGCGCACGCTACTTCCTCGACAACTTCGATGAGGACTCGATCGGCGCCGACCGCGCTGAGTACGTCTCGCCTCGGGACGGCAACGGTCACGGCTCGCACACCGCGAGCACGGCCGCGGGCGACCACGGCGTGCCGGCCGAGGTCGGCGGGCGCGAGCTCGGCGAGATCTCGGGCGTCGCGCCCGCCGCGAAGATCGCGGTCTACAAGGCCTGCTGGTCGGGTCCCACTCCTCAGGACGACGGATGCGCCACCGGGGACCTCCTCGCCGCGATCGACGCCGCGGTCTTCGACGGCGTCGACGTGATCAACTACTCGATCGGCGGCGGTGCCGCGATGACGACCGTCTCCCTCACCGATCAGGCGTTCCTGCGCGCCGCGGCTGCCGGCATCTTCGTGGCCGCCTCGGCCGGAAACGACGGGCCCGAGGCCTCCACCGCCGACAATGCGGCCCCGTGGATCACGACGGTCGCCGCATCCACGATCCCGAGCTACGAGGCCAGCGTTCGCCTCGGTGACGGACGAACCTTCCTGGGCGGGTCGATCACGGTGCCGGCCGGCGGGTCGCTCACCGGGCCGCTCGTCGCGGCATCCGTCAGCGGCGTCGACGGCGCAGACGAGCCGCGACTCTGCGGCCCGGGCACCCTCGACCCGGCTCGCACTGCCGGCGCGATCGTGCTCTGCGAGCGGGGCGTCGTGGACCGCGTGGCGAAGTCGGCCGAGGTGGCGCGCGTCGGCGGCATCGGCATGGTGCTCGTCAACCCCGGGCCCAACTCGATCGACCTCGACACCCATTCGGTTCCGACGGTGCACCTCGACGCGGAGGCCTACGACGCGGTCAGCGGGTATGCCGCCACGGCCGGGGCGAGCGTGACCCTCGAGGACGGCAACACGACCGGCGGGCCCTCCGCTCCCGCGCCGCAGGTGGCGGGCTTCTCGTCGCGCGGGCCGATCCTCGCCGACGGCGGTGACGTGCTGAAGCCCGACGTGGCCGCCCCCGGCGTCGCGATCCTGGCGGACGCCGCGAACGCCGAGGATGAGGACCCCCGGTTCCAGCTCCTGTCGGGCACGTCGATGGCCTCCCCGCATGTTGCCGGCCTCGCGGCGCTGTACCTCGGCGAACGGCCGAACGCGTCGCCCGCCGAGGTGAAGTCGTCGCTCATGACGACCGCGTACGACACCGTCGACCGCGCCGGCGACCCGATCGACGACCCGTTCCTCCAGGGCGCCGGCCACGTGGACCCCACGCGCTATTTCGAGCCCGGGTTCCTCTACCTCAACGACGTCGACGACTGGTACGGCTACGTCGAGGGGCTTGGGTTCGTGGATGTCGGCGTCGAACCCGTCGATCCCTCGAACCTCAACCTCGCATCGATCTCGGTCGGCGCCCTCGCCGGCGTCGAGACGGTGACCCGAACCGTCACGGCGGCCGCACCCGGTCACTACGAGGCGCAGCCCGTGGAGATGCCCGGAGTCGAGGTGAGCGTGTCTCCGGCGTCGCTCGACTTCGCCGCGGCCGGCGACGAGGTGCAGTACACGGTGACGTTCCGGCGGACGGATGCCCCGCTCGACGCGTTCACCACCGGCACGCTGCGCTGGGTCGGGGCCGACGGCACCGTCACCACGCCGCTCGCCGTGCGGCCGGTCGTCCTCAGCGTTCCCTCCGAGGCCGCCGGAGCAGGGGCCGACGGTTCGCTGGAGATCCCGGTCTCGGCCGGCGACACGCTCGACGTCCCGATCGCGGTCGACGGCCTCGTCCAGGGCCACGTCCTGCGAGGCCGTGGCACCGAGGGCGGCGCGCGCGACCGTCATGTGATCGAGATCCCCGAGGGCACGACCTACGCGCGGTTCGACCTCGATGCGGCCGATGATGCAGCCGACCTCGACCTGCGCCTCTACCAGCTCGACCCGTACGGCAGCAGCTGGCTCAGCAGTGAGGCCACGACGCCGAAGGCCGACGAGCAGATCGTCGTGCCGCTGGCCTCGAGCGGGCGCTACGTCCTGGAGATCGACTTCTTCGCGGGCGAGGGCGACCTCGACTACGAGCTGACCGGGTACTTCCTCGGTGGCGAAAGCCACGTCGGCGCGCTCACCGCGGATCCGGCGGTGTTGCCGATGAAGCTCGGGGAACCGGCATCCGTCGACGTGTCGTGGACGGGGCTCGCCGCCGGCTCGCGGTATCTCGGCCGGGTGCACTTCGGCGAGACGAACCGTGTGACGAACATCGTCGTCTCGACGCCCGGCGAGCCGGCAGCGGGCGACGAGGACCTCGCGGTGATGGTCGCGCCCGAGTGGGTGCGCCCCGGCAAGGCGTTCAGCATCGAGGCCGTCGGACTCGCTCCCGCGGGCGAGTACTCGATCTCGCTCGACGGCGAGCCGGTCGCGGCCGGTCGTGCCGGGAACGGCGGCGAGGTCGCCCGGTACTTCACGGTTCCGGCGGATGCCGCCGAGGGCGCGCACGTCGTGCGGATCGACGCCGACGGCGGGCACGCCGAGGCGGAGCTGCACGTCGCGAACCTCGTGATCTACGACCTGTGGGAGTTCGCGGACTACGGCGCCGACGGAGGCGCGACGGCGGGTGCCGAGATCACCTTCGGCGGTATCGGCCCGGTTCGGGTCGTCATCGAGAGCGACGGCGGGGCGATCGCCCTCGACGAGACCCTCGAGTTGTCGGTCGACCCGATGTTCGAGGCGGACAGCCGTCGGTCGTCGGCAGTGCCGCTCGTGCCCGGTGACTACACGGCGCGGGTCTGGGCGATCGCCGGCGACGGTTCGCAGGACCAGCAGCGCGAGTATGCCTTCAGGATCGCCGAGACCGCGCCGTCCGCGGTGACCATGACGCAGAACCCCGACGATGAGAACGCGATGGACCTCGTGTACGAGAACTCGACGGGCGACATCACCCAGGCGACGATGCGATACAAGATGTGTTCCGGTCCGCTCGTCTTCGCCACCGTCTGGATCGACGAGCCGGTCATCACCGGCACGTTCGACCTGACGGCGATGACGGGCGTCGAGTTCCTGCTCGACGGTGAGGTGCTCGGCGCCTACGCGAACCACGGCTCGGAGCGCTGCGCGAGCGAGCCGAAGATCTCGAACGACTTCTGGGCGACCATGGCGGCGACGGATGCCTCGCCGGCGCCGGCGGCTGAGGCCGCTGAGACCGCTGAGACCGCTGAGACCGCTGAGCCTGAGGAGGCGCCGATCGCCCTCACGTTCAGCAACCGGTACCCCGCGTACAGCCGCGGGTTCGACTTCTCGGTGGGCTACGGCTGGGACATCTACCAGGGGAGGTTCCACTGGGAGCAGGTGCCGCACGACCAGGTGCTCGAGCCCGGGCCCGTCGAGTCGCGGACCATCCAGGTCGAGGAGGACGCCGCGTTCTGGGTTCGCGCGAAGTACGAGGTCCTCTCGCCCGACATCCACATCTCGGCGCACCGCGTGATCTTCACGACGCCGGTCTCGCTGGCGCAACTCGCCCCCGTCGTCGACGAGGAGCCGGGTGGGCCGACGGGTCCGGGCGACGACGGCGGCTCGGACGGCGGAGCGCCGGGATCGCCCTCGACGCCCGCAGCCGGCGGTGGCTCCGACCTGGCGCACACCGGCGTGGAACTGGGGGGTGCACTCGCCCTCGCAGCACTCGTGGTGGTCCTCGGCGGCATGCTGCTGGCATCCGGGATCCGGCGTCGTCGCGGGGGTCGCGCCTAGGGCGTCGTCCGCCGGATTCCCGTTCCCGCAAGAGAATCCCAGCGCTCGGGATTCCGCCGCGGAACGGGATTCCGGCATGGGGCGGCGGCGGTGCGTGCGGAACGATTGACGTCCGACGCGCGCGGGCGTATATTCACCCGCATGGGTGAATATCAGATGGACGCCGTGCTCAGCGCGGTGGCCGACCCGACGAGGCGGGCGATCCTCGACCGATTGCTCCTCTCCGACGCGCGGGTCACCGAGGTCGCCAGCGCCTTCCCGATCTCGCTCAACTCGACGAGCAAGCACATCAAGGTGCTCGAACGCGCCGAGCTCGTGCAGCGCACCGTGCGCGGCCGCGACCACGTGCTCTCGCTCCGGGGCGAGGGGCTCGCCGAGGCCGTCGCCTGGATGCAGCGCTACCGCGAGTTCTGGGAGCAGCGGCTCGCCGCCCTCGAGGCGTTCGTGCTGCAGGACGACCCCGGCAGGGCAGACGGCGCCGGCGACCCCGGCAGTTCCGACGGCGCCGGCCGGGACGACGAGGGCGCTGCCCAGGCCGACGACGGCGGTCCCCGATGACGGCCGTGACCGTACGACGCCGCATCGCGGCATCCGCCGAACGGCTCTTCGACGCCTGGCTCGACCCCGTCAGCCTCGCGGTGTGGATGCGCCGCGACGACACCGGCGAGCCGTCGGTCGTCGTCGCCGACCCGCGCGAGGGCGGCGCGTTCTCGATCACGATGCGCGACCGCTTCGGCAGCATCACGCACTCGGGCGTCTACCGGCTGATCGACCGGCCCCGGACGCTCGAGTTCACCTGGCGATCCGAGCACACGCACCATGTCGACTCGATCGTCCACGTGACGTTCGAGCCCGATGGCGAGGCGACCGTCGTGCAGGTGCACCACACGAGACTGGCCGACGCCGAGGCGGCGGCCAAGCACGAAGCCGGCTGGACCGAGATCCTCGGCCGGTACGAACAGACCATGGAAGCAGAGGAGGCGGCGTGATGCTGCTCGAGGACAAGGTGGCCGTGATCCACGGCGGTGGCGGATCGATCGGTGCGGCGACGGCGCGAGCGTTCGCCCGGGAGGGCGCGCGCCTGTTCCTCGCGGGGCGGAGCCTGCCGCGGCTCGAGGCTGCGGCATCCGCTGCACGTGCCGAAGGGGCATCCGTCGACCTCGCCGTGGTCGACGCCATGGACCAGGACGCCGTCGACCGGCATGCCGATGAGGTGGCGGATGCCGCGGGCCGCATCGACATCGCCCTGAACGCGGTCGGCTTCGACCACGTGCAGGGCCTGCCCATCGGCGAGACGAGCCTCGACGCCTACCTGCATCCCGTGACGGGCTACCTGCGCACGAACTTCGTGACCGCGAAGGCGGCGGCCCGCCACATGGTGGCGCAGGGGAGCGGCGTGATCCTCACGATCTCGACGCCGGGGGCTCGGCTCACGGGCAACGGCCTGATCGGCAACGCCGCGCAGAGCGCCGGCCTCGAGGGGTTCTCGCGGGCGCTCGCCGGCGAACTGGGGCCGTCGGGCGTGCGGGTCGTCTGCGTGCGGCCGCACGCCATGGCCGACGCCTCCGACCTGTCGTACACCGGGGAGATGTTCGGCCGCATGGCCGACGCGGGCGGGATCAGCCGCGACGAGTGGTTCGCGGCGCTCGCGAGCACCACCCTCCTCGGGCGCCTGCCGACCCTCGACGAGGTGGGCGAGTACTTCGCGTTCGTGGCATCCGATCGGGCCAGGTCGATGACCGGCGTGATCGTGAACGTGACGGCCGGGGCGCTCGTCGACTGACGGGCGACGGATGCCGCGACCGCGCGTCGCGCCGTGACGATCGCGGCCCCGCTGCCACGATGAGGCGTGACCACCGACCGCCGAAGCCACCGCCCCGCGGCATCCGACCCGCTGCTCGTCCGCTCGCCGGGACTGTCCCCGCGGGCACGCAAGTGGACGCTCACGGGGCTCATCGCGGTGTTCGTCGTCGTCGCGGTCGCGCTGGTCGTCTCGAGCACGCCGTGGCCATCGGCGCTCGCGATCAGGGCGGTCTTCGAGCGCGGTGCCGCGGACACCGTCGCCGAGATGGAGCCGTTCGTGCCCGAGACGGGGGTGGACGCCCGGCTCGACGTCGCCACGGATGACGCGGCCGACCCCGGCGGCAGCGACACCCGGCTCGACGTCTTCACGCCGACGGATGCACCCGGCCCGAACCCCACCGTCGTCTGGGTGCACGGCGGCGCATGGATCTCGGGCGCGAAGGAGAACGTCGACCCGTACCTGCGGATCCTCGCGAGCCACGGCTACACGACGATCGGGCTGGACTACACGATCGCCCCCGAGGCGACCTACCCGACCGCCCTGCGGGAGCTGAACGACTCGCTCGCCTACGTCGTCGAGCACGCAGAGGAGCTCGGCGTCGATCCCGACCAGATCGTCCTGGCCGGCGACTCCGCGGGTGCGCAACTCGCCAGCCAGCTGGCCGTGCTCACGACGAACGAGAAGTACGCGCACCTGCTCGGCCTCGACCCCGCCCTCGATCGCGAGCAGCTCGTGGGCGCGATCCTCAACTGCGGCGTCTACGACCTCCGGGCGATGGCCGAGCTGAACGGCATCGGCCAGTGGGGCTTCAAGGTGGCCCTGTGGGCGTACACCGGCACGAAGGACTGGTCGAGCAGCTACGCCGGCACCACGATGTCCACCATCGAGTTCGTCACGGAGGACTTCCCGCCCACGTTCATCAGCGGCGGCAATGGGGACGCGCTCACCTGGATCCAGTCGGTGCCGATGAGCGACGCGCTCGCCGACGCCGGCGTGGACACCACGGAGCTGTTCTGGGCCGCCGACCACGAGCCGGCGCTGCCGCACGAGTACCAGTTCCACCTCGACTTCGAGGAGGCGCACGTAGCGCTCGACGAGACCCTCGCCTTCCTCGCGGAGCACACCACGCAGCGGTGACCGGCCTCGCGGCCGGCGGGTGGCGTCAGGGACGGCCCACGGCGTTCACGGGCGAGTGGCGCCAGGAGCCGGCCCCGACGACCGCCGCACGACCGGATGCGGCGACGGGAGGTCGGGCGGCGTCCTCTCGACGCCCTCGATGCGCGCGATGAGCTGCAGCACCGACGCCCGGCCCTGCGCCTCGAACTCGAGATGGAGGGTCGTCAGCGGCGGGTCGAAGTACGCGGCGTCGGCGATGTCGTCGATGCCGACGACGCTGACGTCGTCGGGGATGCGCAGGCCGCGCTCCTTGAGCGCCAGCATCGCGCCGAGCGCCGTCTGGTCGTTGGCGGCCACGTAGGCGGTCGCCTCGGGCAGTTGCGGCAGGGCCATGATCGCGTCATAGCCCGAGCGGGCCGACCAGTCGCCCGACAGCACCCCGAGCGACGTGAGCCCCAGGTCGCGCACGGCATTCTCGTAGGCGCGGGCGCGGAGCCGCGAGGCGGGCCACTCCGGCGGCCCGGCGATGTGCACGAGGCGACGATGCCCGAGTTCCGCGAGATGGCCCACGAGCCCGGGCAGGTGCACTGCCGCGGGGTCCGTGCGCCCGCCGTCCTCGTCGGATGCCACGGCGATGAGCACCGGGACGCGGAACCGCGTCGCCTCGAACGCCCGCGTCATGGCGTCGGTCGAGGAGAGGGCGAGGACGCCGGCGAGGTTGAGCTGCGCCATGAGTTCGAGCGAGTCCTCGATCGCGGCCGGGTCCTCGACGTCGAGCGACACGAGGTCGAGCACGTACCCGGCCTCGCGGGCCGCGTCGCTCGCGCCCTGCGCGATGCGGCTCGGGCCGACGTGCGACACCTCGTGCGTGAGCGCACCGATGCGGTGGGAGCGGCCCGACTTGAGGCTCCGGGCGGTGAGGTTCGGCCGGTACCCCAGCTCGTCGAGGGCTCGCTCGACGCGACCGCGCGTCTCGGGCCGGATGCCGGCGAACCCCTTGAGGAACCGGCTGACCGTCTGGTGCGACACGCCGGCCGCCTGGGCGACGTCGTAGATGGTCGCCGGCCTGCCCCTGTGCTCCATGTGGGGGTTCCTCTCGGGTGGTCGCGCTCCCACGGGTGCTCCGATCCAAGGATTCTGAAATGTGCTCTTGACAGCCGATGTTATCGGCAACATTCTAGTTTCGACGCGATGTTGTCGAAAACATCGCCTGACACGACCGCCCTCGGCCCACAACGGAGTACGCCTCGATGGAACCCTCGAACCCCGCCCACCTTCCCAGCGGAGTCCTCTTCGGTGCCGCGTACTACGCCGAGTACCACCGCGAGGAGCGCACCGAGCTCGACCTCGACCTGATGGGCGCGGCCGGCTTCACCGTCATCCGCGTCGGGGAGTCGGTGTGGTCGACGTGGGAGCCGCGCGACGGCGAGTTCGACCTCGACTGGCTGCAGCCGGTGCTCGACGGGGCGCACGCCCGCGGCATCCGCGTCATCCTGGGCACCCCCACCTACGCCGTCCCGCCGTGGCTGCAGACCGCCTACCCCGAGATCGCCGGCGAACCGCGTTCGGGGGAGCCGATGCCGTGGGGCGGCCGCCAGGAGGTCGACTACTCGCACCCGGCCTTCCGCTTCCACGCCGAGCGCGTGATCCGTGCGGTGATCGCGCGCTACGCCGACCACCCGGCCGTCATCGGCTACCAGGTCGACAACGAGCCGGGCATGCTGCTGTTCCACAACCGCGGCTCGTTCCAGCGGTTCGTGCGCCGGCTGCAGGCGCAGTACGGCGACGTCGACACGCTGAACCGCGAGTGGGGCCTCACGTACTGGTCGCACCGGCTCTCGGACTGGTCCGACCTGTGGACCCCCGACGGCAACACCCTGCCCCAGTACGACCTGGCGTGGCGGCGCTACCAGGCCGACGTCACGACCGAGTTCATCGCCTGGCAGGCGGGCATCGTTCGCGAGTACGCACAGCCCGGCCAGTTCGTGACCACGTGCATCGCCTACCCGCGTCCGGCCCTCGCCGACGAGCAGCTCGTGGAGGCGCTCGACGTCACCGCCGGCAATCCCTACTACGCCATGCAGGACCACCTCGACGCCGCGCTCGACCTCGAGCCGGTCACCCCCTGGACCACGTCGGGGGTCGCCGCGATGCTGCGCCAGGCCGACCGGATGTACTCGTCGAAGCAGTCCCGCTTCCTCGTCACCGAGACCGATGCCCAGTCGATCGGCGGATCGGACTTCAACCTCCCGCCCTACCCGGGCCAGCTGAAGCAGGCCGCCTTCGCGTTCATCTCGCGGGGCGCGTCGATGATCGAGTACTGGCACTGGCACACGCTGCCCTACGGCACCGAGACCTACTGGGGCGGCGTGCTGCCGCACAGCCTCGAGCCTGGCCGGGTCTACCGGGAGCTCGCCGAGGTCGGCGCCGACCTGCAGGCGATCGGCACCGCGCTCGACGGCTTCGAGCCCGACGCGGACGTCGCGATCCTCTGGTCGAACGACAGCCGCTTCGCGCTCGAGTTCTTCCCGCCGCTCGCGACGGCCGACGGACAGCCCGACCGGGCGTCCTACCAGCACATCGTGGACGCGTTCCACCGCGGCGTCATCGACGCCGGCGCGCAGTCGCGCATCCTGCACGTGTCGCAGGCGCTCGCCCTGGGTGCCAAGGAGCTCGCCGCCCGGTTCCCGGTGCTGGTCGCGCCGGCCGTGTACGCGGCATCCGACGCCGACCTCGACCTGCTGCGCGACTAC